>NZ_JBFODK010000034.1:0-4732 GCF_040908275.1 Aeromonas sp. R4-3 | reverse complement strand
AGTCACTTGGCACAAAAACACACCATTCTAAATTATTGATATTAAATGGCTAAACTTTTTAGTTTTGGCACATAGGGTACTTATTCGCACCTTCCTTAGCAGAATGATTGTCGTCATCACCAGATCCCTGCCAGCATGAATAAACTAGTCTAGCAGTAACTAAT
This sequence comes from Aeromonas sp. R4-3, assembly GCF_040908275.1. NCBI lineage: Bacteria > Pseudomonadati > Pseudomonadota > Gammaproteobacteria > Aeromonadales > Aeromonadaceae > Aeromonas > Aeromonas sp. R4-3. The sequence continues at coordinate 4,568 of NZ_JBFODK010000034.1, read as the reverse complement.
GGAACCCGTTGAAGGTCGATCTCCGGTGAGAGGATTGCATACAGTACACATTGAACGAACAAACATACCCTCCCTGTGCAACTCAAATAATTTATCGAAAAATATTGGCACCAAACTACAGCTAGGAGATAATGCTAGGCGATAAACAAATAACTTTTTAGGCGTGATATCCATGAATGATTTTATCAAAACACTGCTGAACATTCGTAGTCTCCGGGCTGCTCTGCGTGAACTGCCATTCGAACAACTGGTCGAGATTAAGAGCAAATTTGATGAGGTGTTTGCAGAGCGTGAGGCTGCTGAGCTCCGATATCAGGAAGAAAACGCTGAACGTCTGCGTAAGCTGGCGGAGTTCAGCGAGATGCTGAAAAACGCAGGGATTGACCCCAGCGAACTGGTTGGTAGTGCTGCTCCGTCGAAAGCTGACGGAATGGAAAAGTCCAAGCGAGCGCCGCGCCCCGCAAAGTACAAGTATCACGAAGATGGCCAGGAAAAAACCTGGACTGGTCAGGGCCGTATGCCGAAAGCCATCGCTGAGGGCGTTGCTAGCGGAAAGTCCTTAGAGGATTATCTGATCTAATCCACAATTATAGTGGTATTGAAAGCAGCCGTAAGGCTGCTTTTTTTATTCATTCTACTATAATAAATTTTGTTTAGGGTGGCATGAGACATTTTTGTTAATGCTATTCGTCCATTACTCTACATGTATCGCGAGTGTTCGATGAAAATAATGACCACAAAAGAGGTTGAGGTTATAGCTGATATTCAGTGTGACGTATGCCATAAAAGCACAACCCCACATATGAACCCAAATTTGTATAATCCTCAGTTTGGAGCCCTGACTGCAAAATGGGGTTATGGTTCGAAACATGATGGTACGGCATATGAGGTGCATCTATGTGAGGAGTGCTTTTTTACTGTGCTGAGTCAGATAAAAAATATGCGTAAAAATGATCATGCGGGTTATGTTGATGATCAATCATTTGGGAGGCTTTTATCTCACAGTCTTGAGATTATATGACATCATTGGTTCGGCTAGATCTAGAAAAGGTATGTCTGTCCTAGGATGAGAGCATGCCTTTCTATATAACTTTAATCAGCCTATGTCATAGTTTTAATTTCACGGAAGAAAATTAAATTCACCATGTAAGTCTAGTTAATTTCATATTTTAAATATTAACTTTCGCCAATGCCATTGATAACGTTAGTCGTTAAATTAATAATTTAGCTCAAAAAATTGTTGATATTATATTTAGTGTTTGCAATACTATAATTAGAGTGAGTATTAAATATCACCGAATAATTTAGCTCATTTCTTAATGTGACTTCGTATAAATCTATTGTATATTTTTTGAAAAAACTCTAAACCAGCTATGTTTTAATGTCTATTAAATTGGTTGGTTTGAAAAAAATGCATAACACTACTAATAATTATTATAAAGGTGCACGCAATGAACATAAAACCACGCTCAGGTAGACCCCAAAAATCAGCTGACGAAAAACGCAGCTTAATACTCCGAATCTCATTTAATGCAGCTGAGCAACGTGTTTTAACTAAGCATAGTAAAACCTATGGTATTCCCAAAAAGTCTAGCCTGATTCGGTTTTTGGCTCTCAGGGAACCAGACAGTAATATCTCACCAGATTTTTCATATGATGATCGTGTGAGATTGCTCGAAGGGTTATACAATATATCATCGAATTTAAATCAAATCATTTTGCTGATTAGACAAGCTGAAGCTGAAGCTAAAGTTGGTAGTGACGTTTATAAACTTATTACTGACAGTAGTGATAACTCTCCAGTGATGCAGGCTTTCTCATCTATAAATTCTTTGTTTGTAGGAATTGAAAAAGCTCTGATTGGAGTGAAGTTGAAATGAATTTTGAAAAACACAGGTTCGGCCAATACTTCCAGTACAGACTGTCTTACATTTACCGAGCTATACATATTGGTAGGAAACGAAAATCCATGCCATCACAGGTTTATCATCTCGGTGGTGGTGTAATTAATAGACCAAATATTACATTGAATGAAAGAGGTGAGGTCTCTGATTATGACATCGGGCCACTACTCATGGAGTTGAATATGCAGGCATCATTGTATGCAGGCACAGGAAACCAACTATGTGCACATTATTCACTATCATTGAGCCCCGATGAATCATTAACGCCATATCAATGTCTAGTTGCAGCTAGGCTGCTAATGAGTGAATTGGGATATGGTAGCGATACTCGATGGACATCTGTTATACACCGCGATACAAGCTCTCTACATGTACATGTTGTGGCATGTAGAGTAAAACTTGACAGAACCTTAGTTGATGATAGTAATGACTACGCTCGGGGAGTTGACGCTGCTCGAAAAATAGAAATTGAATTGGGATTGGCGAACTGTAAAAGTCCTGAAGCAAATTTCGGTCATGAGTATAGCATAGTCAATATTAAAAATGGCCGTGGTAGAGGGAGCTTTCATGCTATGCATGATCCCGCCTGTATAATTAGGGATGCAATGGACGTGGTTTTTAAAAACCAGCCAAACAACATGACTGAATTTGTCACTGGGTTGCGTGAGCATAATGTAATGGTCAGGGTGAGGAGAGCAGATAATCACGAGCCAAAAGGTATTTGTTATAGTATAGACGGTAAGAAATGGATATCAGGGTCTAAGGTTAAGAGATTGCGGGCTACCTGGTCTAAGCTGCTCGACCAGGGCATTGAATATTCACCTCGGCGAGATGATTTAAATTTGCAATTAGGTGAATCAAATCAATTAAGCGAGCTTAAGGTTATACTATTTACTGCATTGATTCGTTGTACTAAAAAACAATATGCCAAGATGAAAAGATCCGTCATTCCGCACCTGATTTTGCTATTTTCAGTGCTTGACGGCGATCGGCCGTTCTGATCTATTACTCTCTTTTGCAGGTAGATCATCATGGCCGCACCCGCTATCTCGATCCGTAACCTCGATCACCTTGGTTTGGTCGCCGCACTCTGCCAGGAACTGGGCATTGCCCGCATGATCGATGCCTTGCTCCCCAAAACCCCGCCTTTCAAGGTCTCACATGGTGAAGCCTTGGTCGCCATGATAGTGAACGGCCTCGGCTTTCACAGCAGCACCCTGCACATGTTCCCGCAATTCTTTGCTAACAAGCCGGTTGAGCGCCTGATTGGCCCCGGGATCTGTGCTGATGACCTCAATGATGATGTGCTCGGTCGCTGTCTCGATGCCCTCTTTGAGGCCGATGTCAGCGCCTTGTATCAGGTGATGGCGGCGCAAGTTGTCGAGCGGCTGGGGCTCAAAAGCACCGCAGTGCACCTCGATATTACCAGCTTCCACGTCGATGGCGCCTATGACTGTGCCGATGGGGATCTGGTCGGTAAGCTGCAACTGGTGCGTGGTTATAGTCGTGATCACCGGCCAGAGCTGAATCAAGTGATCCTTGAGCTCATCTGTGAAAATCAGGCTGGCCTACCTGTCTATATGCAGGCCCTGAGCGGCAATAGTAATGACACCAAAGCCTTTGCCCAGACCGTTCGTCGCCATTTGAGCAGTCTCAAGGCCGCGCAGGAGTGCCGTTATCTGGTCGGCGATGCCGCACTGTACTGCGCCGATACCTTGCAATTACTGGCGCAACAGCAGCAACTATTTGTGACCCGGGTGCCCGTCACTCTCAATGAGGCAAAGCAGGCCGTGGCAACCATAGGTGCACAACCGCTGACCGCTCTGGGCAATGGCTATCATGGCCGTTGGCAACACGCGAATTATGCCGGGGTCGCGCAACGTTGGTTGCTGGTGCGCAGCGAACAAGCCAGCCACCGCGAGCAGCAGACATTGGCCAAAAACCTGCTCAAAGACAGTACCCGCGAGCTCAAAGCCTTCGCCAAATTGTGTGCCCGACGCTTTGCTTGTGAGGCGGATGCCCAAGCTGAGTTGAGCTGTTTTACCGCCAGCTTGATGCTGCTGCAACTGGATGCCGAAGTGGTAGGTGAACCCGTTTATACAGGACGTGGCAGACCCAAGCGTGGCGAAGAGCCAATTGGCCATCAGTTTCAAATCACTGGGTTGGCGGCAACTAGCCTGGCCTGCGTTGAAGAGGCCCGCAACCAGACCGGGGTGTTCATCCTGGCGACCAATGACCACAGCGATACGCTGACCATGGCCGAACTTTTGGCCACCTATAAAGCGCAGCAGAATGTCGAACGGGGCTTTCGTTTTCTCAAGAGCCCGGAGTTTTTAACCTCCTCACTGTACCTGAAAAAGCCGGAGCGGATTGAAGCGTTGCTCATGGTGATGACCTGTAGCCTGATGATTTACGCAGCGTTGGAGCACCGGATCCGGCAGGGATTAGTGGAGCAGAATCGCAGTGTGGCGGATATGAAAAAGAAACCGACCCAGCAGCCGACGGCCCGTTGGATCTTTTTGCGCTTTGGTGGCATCCATGAATATCGACTGGGAGAAGCTCCGCCACAAGTAACGGAGCTAACAGGAGACCAGCAGATCATTTTGGAGGTATTGGGTGAGCGCTATCGGCAAATTTATTCCTAAATCAGGTGCGGAATGTCGG
>NZ_JBFODK010000033.1:42654-118084 GCF_040908275.1 Aeromonas sp. R4-3 | reverse complement strand
GATGTGTTTGAAATAATGTATAAAAGTAACGTTTTCAGTGCCTGCATTGCACAAGACGAACGGCGGTGCCTGGTGTTGCCGAGGCCGGCAGTCCGCTGCAATGGGGCCGGGGACTGTGCTCGAAAAATGTAATACGCGCCGCTCTCACGAAGAAAAGCGGCGCCTTGACAGGGGATGGCCCGATGAGGGCCTCAGGCCATGGGACTGGCACCCTGGTATTCCACCCGCGGCGGCAGGGGGGCCAGCTCGGGCAGATGGCGGGCCCAGCGGATAAAGGCATCGGCCAGGGTAATGCCGAGCTCCTGATTGTGCTGGGTCAGGGTGCGGGCCAGGGCCGTGTAGCCCTCCTTGCCGGAGGCGGTGTAGGCGCTGGAGACCCCCCGATAGATGGCATCCATCTCGACGCTCTGCCACTGACCCGGGCTCGCCTCCCATTCGAGGCGGGTGATCCGGCTCCCCTTGGGCCTGTCTGCCTGATAACAGAAGCGCATCCCGGCGGTATAGGGGAAGCTGCCGCTGCCATTGCCGACCACGCCGTTGTTGGTGGCGTTGTCGATGGCACCTTCCAGCGCCTCCGCCAGCTCATGGCCGTGCACCCGGTAGAGGGTGAGCGGGATGGCGAACGGCAGCAGGCGCCCGGCGATGTCCGCCTCGCTTAAGGGCCCGGGCTCGAGAGAGCAGCGCACCCCCCCTGCGTTGTGCAGGGCGAAATCCACCTGACCCACCTGTTCGCGGGCGCCGGCCAGCATGGCCTGGGCCACCAGGGGGGCGACCTGACTGCCGGCGGGCAGGGCGGCATCGGGCAGGCGCTGATGGTGCAGTGGCCCGGCGAGGCGGGTCACTATGCGCCGGGTCATGGTCTCGAGCTCGGGTCGGTAACGTTTGGCCAGGTGCTGCTCGAGCTCGGCAGCCGGCTCGCAGAAATGGAGGCCTGCCGGCGGGGGCGAGGCAAAGGGCCAGGGCTGCCAGGGTAGCCACTCCAGCTGGCCGCGGCTTCGGCAAACTCGCCCGCGCTCATCAAATTCCAGCTCGCACACCCCGAGGCAGAGGGCGCTGTGGGCCGCATGCAGTATGGCGACCCCCTCGATCATCAAGGGGTAGCTCCCCTCGCTTATCAGCCCGAGCGGGGCCAGATCCCCCAGCTGGCTGTGGGTGTGACCGCCGACAATCAGGCTGAGTTCGGGGAAGCGGGCCGCCAGCCGCTTGTCCTGCTCCAGCCCCAGGTGACTGAGCAATATGATGTGCGCTATTCCTTCGGCCTTGATCTCGCCGAGGGCGGCGCTCAGGGTCTCCTCTATGCCGTGGAAGCGGGTGTGGGGATCCGGGCTCGCGATGGCGGCCATCTGCGGCAAGGTGATGCCGAGCAGGGCGAAGGGGACGCCGTCGATGACGCGCCTGTGCCAGGGGCGGCTGGCATCAAACAGGTGAGGCAAGCCGTGCAGTCGCAGCGGGGCATCGGCCGGCTCCTGGCTGCTGTCGAGGTTGGCGGCCAGCACCGGATAGTCGAGCTGGCGCAGAAACTCCACCAGCGGGCCGTTGCCGAGATCGAATTCATGGTTGCCGATCACCATGGCATCCGGTCGCAGCAGGCCGAGCAAGTCGGCGTTGGCCCGCCCCTTGAAGCGGTTGAAATAGAGCGACCCCTGGAAGGTGTCACCCCCGTGCAGCAACAGGCAGGTCTGGCCCGCGGCGGCGGCCTGCTGGCGCAGGGCGGTCAGCCGGGTCAGGATGCGGCCGTAGCCGCCACATTGGGTGCGCCACTCGGACTCACCCTCAGGGGAGAAGCGCATGGGTGCGCCATCGAAATGGGAGTGGCAGTCACTGAAGTGGGCAAGTTGAACCGTAATACTCAAGGCTCGGTCCTCCTTAGGGAAAAAGAGCACCGAGTCTACTGCAAGGGGTGGGGGGGATGCCAGCCCGGCAGACGCCGGGCTGGAAAAGAGTCAGACGGTACTCAGGCAGGCACCAGGATCTGGGTGGCCAGGATCACCACCAGCAGGCCGACGGCGACCGGCATAGAGGTGCGTTTGACCACCTCGAACGGGGAGAGGTTGCCCATGCCCGCGCAGGCGACCACCACCCCGGAGACCGGCGAGATGGTGCGACCCAGATTGGAAGCCTGCAGCATGGGGATGACCAGGTAGGCGGGGTTGACGCCCAGACTGGTGGCCAGGTGCGGGATCAGCTCCACGAAGGCGTAGAAGGGGGCGTTGCCGGAACCCGTGGTGAAGGCAGCCAGGGTGGTGATGACCACCAGCACCAGCATGATGATGATGCCGCCTGTGCCAAAGCTCTGGGCCAGATCCAGGAGGTTGGCGATGAAGCCGAGCCCCATCAGCCCCTGGGCGAAGACCCCGGCCCCCACCAGCAGCATGACCACGCCGGCGAAGGCGTCAGCCATGCTGCGCCAGCACACCTGCAGGCCGTCCAGCAATTCCTTGCCGTTGCGTTTGCGCACCAGCTCCAGCAAGGCGGCCAGCACCAGGCAGATGACGATGATGGTGACTATGTCGAGCTTGGGGCCAAGCTTGCCGTCAAACAGCAGCACGCCGATGATGGGGGTGAACGGCAGTATGGCGTAGAAGCCGGGGGCATCTGTGATGAGATCGCTCGGGGCGACCGCCTCGTTGTGCTCGCCGGACTTTCTATCCAGATAGCGCTGCCAGAAGAAGTGGGTCACCGCCATGGCGGCTATGGCCGTCAGGGAGATGGGCAGGGTCAGCTTGAAGGCAAACTCGATGAGCTCCATGTTGGCGGCCTGGGCGGCCATCACCACATCCCCCGAGGTGGGGGCCAGTATGATGGCGGCCGGGGAGGCGCACACCGCAGCCGCGGCGCCACGGGAGATCCCCATGTTGACCATCAGCGGGAACAGGGTCGCCATCAGCAGCACGCCAAGGCCGGTCGCCGAGCTCACCGCCAGCGACATGGCGCAGGCCACCAGGTAGGCGGCCACCAGCAGTATGTAGGGGGACTTGATGATGCCAAGGGGCTTGCTGGCCAGCTTCACCAAGATGGTGTTGGCGCCTATGTGGCTCATGTAGCCGGCAAAGCCGCACAGCACCATGATCAGCATGCCGAGGCCGCCGCCCCTGTCCACCAGCAGGAAGCGCACGTACTCGAACACGTCGGTAGCCACGTGGCCGGTGGAGGCGACGCTGGCAGGCAGCACCGCCTTGCCCATCAGGGCGGTGATCGCCAGCAGCAAGAGGCCGCCGCTGAGCAGCACCCCGGTCGCCGAATAGCCCTTGAAGATGTAGCGACCCACGGCCAGGGTGACCAGGGTGCCAATAAGGAGTTCCATCATAAATAGGTTCCTGAGTATGGAGTGACGTCGGGCATCTAGCGGGCTGAGCAGAGGGTTGGACTGGCTAGCTCGACATGTGCCAACAAAAACGCCGGGATTATTACCTCATAAGGAGTAATTCACCATGGGGATGGTGGCTGGCTGTGATCTCCCTTGCAAATCCCCATCCGGAACAGGGTCGGATCCCGCCCCTTTGTCGCCCCCGGCACCGAGAGCAGGTGACAGCGTCCCTGATCGCGGTTAATCTCCCACACTGACTATTAATTCATTGATTATTAATTGAAATTACGCCGGACTCACAAGGAGCAAGGCAGCACAGCGATGGAATTCTTCAGCAAGACAGGGGCGGTGGCGGCCCTCATATATGCCGCCTCAATCGGAGCGGCACCCTCCCATTATGCAGGTATTCGGGTGGCGCCCGATATCAAGGTCGATTTCCAGTTCTATCGGGTATCAGGGGCCGATGTGGCTGCCGTGATGCGCCAGATAGCCAGGCAGGCACCGGCCCAGGCCGATGGCCATATCGGCAGGGCCAGCTATCAGCTCTCCTGGCAGTTGCAGAGCAGGGCGACCCCGGCGCGCTGCGAGCTGGATCAGGCCAACGTGACTGCCCGCATCCAGGTCAGGGTGCCAAACTGGATGGACAAAGGCAGGGCGTCCGCGGTGGAGCGGCAGAAGTGGGACAAGCTGGTGGCGGCCATGTTCGACTACGAGAGCCGTCACAAGGACATATTGCTGGAGAGCGTCAGCCAGCTTGGCATCCGGCTCGCCCAGCTTCCCGTCGCCCAGGATTGCGCCGCCTTGCAGTACCAGGGCTGGCAACAGGGGCAGGCAGTGCTGGAGGCAACCCGCGATCGATTCGCCACCCTGGCGCAGCAGACAGATCGGGGGCGCAAGCTCGGGGTCATCTGGCCAGACAGTTGAGCGTCATCACCAATAAAAAAACGGGCTTCCCTGGGGAAGCCCGTTTTTTTATTGGCGCGCTGGATGGTGCGGCGGTCGGCAGCGGCCGCCACGCCTCCTTGGCCTAGTCCCGTAGCGGCTTGCCCTTGCGCAGCCTGCGCACCCAGTAGCGGGCCGGATGCAGCGCCTCCAGCAGATCGGCGGCCAGTGGCAGCGGATCACCGCAAATTTCGCTCGCGACCAGCTCACCGCAGAGCGGCGCCGAGCACAGACCCCGGGAACCGAGGGCGCCCAGCACATAGAGACCGGCGTGCAGGGGCAGCGCGCTCTGCTGATCAGCAGGCGCTTTAGGGTCGTGATCCGCCAGGCTTGCCAATCTGGCGATTGACCCCACCACCGGCAGGTGATCCCGGCTGGCGCAGCGCACTCCCACTCGCGCCTCCTTGCCGCTCACGTCCACCTCGGCAGGCCAGCTTTGATCCGGCAGGCAGGCTTGCAGCCGCGCCTGGTTCTGAACCTGCTCCTCGGCACTATACGCGAGGGTGCTCTGATTGCGGCCATAGCTGGCCCCGATGCAGTGCGCTCCGTCGTGGGCCGGGGTGAGGTAGCCGTCGTAGCAGAGCACCGTCCTGAGCTGGCTTAACCGCGCCGTGGTCGGTACATGGCTCACCTGACCGCGCACCGGGTAGAGGGGGAGTTCCGCAAAGGGGATCAGGGCGGGCAGCTGATGACCGGCGGCCACCACCAGGTTGGGGACCTGCCACTGACGGCCATCCAGGCTCTCCACCTGCCAGCCGTCCGTCAATTCGGTAATGGTGCTCACTGGTGTGCGGTACTCAAGGCGCAGCAGGCCGCTGGCTTGCGCTTCTTTCAGGGCGGCGCGGGTGAGATCCGCCGGGCAGAGCCAGCCCCCCAGGGGATAGCTGACACCACCATGACCGCAGGGCAGGCCGACCACCTGCTCAACTTCTGAGGCAGAGAGTGGGTGCATCAGCTCGGGGGGGAAGGGGCCCTGACCCATCTTGGCGAGCTTGGCGGCGGATTTCTCGTCATAGCCAAGCTGGGTGACGCCGCACAGGGAGAAGGCGACGGGATGGCGCGCGGCCAGGGCCTGCAGCCGCTGGCGGGCATAGCCGAAGGCCAGGGAATAGAAGCGCGACAGCGCATCGTGCTCCCCATTGAGCAGGGGATAGAGCGCCCCCTGTCGGTTGCCGGAGGCGCCGGTGGCCGGCTCGCCCTCTGCACACAGCAGGGTCACCTTGCGGCCCCGTTCCACCAGCGACAGTGCCGTCATGGCCGAGGCGATGCCGCCACCTATGATCAGCACCTCGCCGTCACGGCCGACGGGACGGGCATACCAGGGGGAGATGGTATGCTCGGGCGACTTGCCCTCCCGCATCCCTGCCAGCATCTCCCGCTTGCTGCCGTGCCCCTTCACCTTCTTCATGGCAAAGCCGGCGTCAATCAGGCCGCGGCGCACGAAACCGGCGCAGGTAAAGGTCGAGAGGGTCGCGGCGGGGCGGGCGAGGCGAGCGAGACCATCGAACAGCGCTAGCGTCCACATCTCGGGATTCTTGGCCGGCGAGAAGCCATCCAGATACCAGGCATCCACCAGGCCCTGGGGCCCGTGAGGCACCTGGGGCAGCATCTCCTTGATGTCGCCAAGCCAGAGATCGAGGCGGATACGGCCGCCGGCAAACAGCAGGCGGTGGCAGCCGGATACCGGCAGCGGCCACTGGTCGATGAGAGGCTGGCTTAAGGACGCCAGCTCGGGCCAGGCCGCCAGGGCCTTGCGCAGATCGGCCTGGGCCAGGGGGTATTTCTCGAAGCTGATGAAGTGCAGGCGCGAGCCGTTGCCGGATTGGGGCGCCTGTTCCAGGAAGGCGGCCATTGTCGCCAGAAAGTTAAGACCTGTGCCGAAACCTGTTTCGCCAATCACGAAACTGTCACTATCGTGGTGCGAAAATCGTGCCGGTAGGTGATTTTGCAATAAAAAGACGTAGCGGGTTTCACTTAGACCGTTATCATTGGAAAAGTACACATCCCCGAACTCACTGGAGACTGGAGTTCCCGCTTCATTCCAGTCCAATCGGGCATGATGTAAGGATGTTTGACTCACGTTTTCCTCTGCTCGCGTCTTAAATTCGCGGGCATTCTACGTGAAAGCAGACCAGTTTGGCAGCCGAAAGCGGGTAGACTCGGTGCCAGTTTTTCCAGACGAGATGAATTAATGAGAAGAGCAGTGATCACCGGTATCGGCGTCATCTCCAGTATCGGCAACAACAAGGAAGAGGTGCTGGCCTCCCTGAAAGCAGGCAAATCCGGCATCACCTATTCCGAGCAGTTTGAACAGTACAACCTGCGCAGCCGTGTCTGGGGTAACATCAAACTCGATCCGTCTGAACTGATCGACCGTAAAGTCATGCGTTTCATGGGTGACGCCGCGGCCTATGCCTATCTGTCCATGGAGCAGGCCATCGCTGACGCGGGTCTGCCAGAGGATCAGGTCTCCAACGAGCGTACCGGCATAGTGGTCGGCTCCGGCGGCGCCTCCGGCAAGAACACCTCGGAGTCTGCGGACATTGCCCGTGAGAAAGGGGTCAAGCGCGTGGGTCCCTACATGGTGCCGCGCACCATGTCCTCCACTACCTCTGCCTGCCTGGCCACCCCGTTCAAGATCAAGGGTGTCAACTACACCATCAGCTCCGCCTGTGCCACCTCTGCCCACTGCATAGGTCACGCACTGGAGCTGATCCAGCTTGGCAAGCAGGACATCGTCTTCGCCGGCGGCGGCGAGGAGCTGGACTGGTCTTCCACCATACAGTTCGATGCCATGGGCGCCCTCTCCACCAAGTACAATGACACCCCGGAAAAGGCGTCCCGTACCTATGATGCGGACCGCGACGGTTTCGTCATCTCCGGTGGCGGCGGTATCCTGGTGGTCGAGGAGTTGGAACACGCCCTGGCCCGCGGTGCCCACATCTACGCCGAGATCACCGGTTACGGTGCCACCTCCGACGGCTACGACATGGTCGCCCCGAGCGGTGAAGGCGCTGTGCGTTGCATGAAGATGGCGATGAAGGACGTCGGCTCCGTGGACTACATCAACACCCACGGTACCTCCACCCCGGTCGGTGATACCAAGGAGCTGGAAGCCATCCAGACCCTGTTTGGCAGCAATGCGCCCAAGCTCTCCGCCACCAAGGCCATGACGGGTCATGCCCTGGGCGCCGCCGGTGTGCACGAGGCCGTCTACTCCCTGCTGATGATGGGACACGGCTTCATCGCCCCCAGCATCAACATCGAGAACCTGGACGAGAAGGCCGTGGGTCTGCCCATAGTGCGCGCCTACGAAACCGCCGATCTCAATACCGTCATGTCCAACAGCTTCGGCTTTGGCGGTACCAACGCTTCCCTGGTCTTCAGCAAGTTCAAGGCTTGATGAACCGATGAAGTGAAAAAAGGCGCCGAAAGGCGCCTTTTTTATATTGGGCTTGAACTGGGCCTCAGGCCGGTTCGGCCAGGGGTAGCCGCATATAGACGGCGCCCTCGCCGTACTCCTCCAGCGACTTGGGGGTCCTGGCTGGCACGAAGCCCTGCTTGCGCCAGAAGGCCGGGGCATCCTGTACCGCCACCAGCCCGGCATGCTGGTAACCCTCATCGCTGGCAAAGGCGAGGGCAGTGGCTAGCAGCCGCTGGCCCACCCCCAGGCCGCGCGCCTCGCCACTGACAGCGAGATCGTGCAGGTAGAACTCCTCGTGGTCGGTGAGGGGCTGCAAGGGTTGCGAGAGCGGAGGAGGGCAGTGGGCGCGCCAAGGATGACAGAGCAGATAGCCCAGCACCTTGCCCTGGCGCTCGGCGACCCAGCAGCAGGCGGGGGCGAGCTCTGCCTTGTTGTTCATCACCTCGAGGGGCTCGGGCTCCAGCTGGTGGTAGCACTCGCGCTGAATGGTCATGATGGCGGGCCAGTCTGGGGGCCGTATGGTTCTTATCTTGATCATCGTACTGGAGGGCGTGCGCCCCTGGTCAACCCATGAAAGAAGGGGGTCAGCATAACCCAAGGGGCGCGCAAACGGAACCGGGGTCCCTCAAGGCTCAGCGAACGGCCTGCTTGCTCACCACCTTGATCAGCTGATAGCGCACCGAGGAGGCGTCCGCCGGCACGTCGGTGAGCTGCTCGGTGCGCACTTCCAGCTGATAACGGAAACCGGGCTCGAAGGTGAAGCCTTCGATCTGCTGGTAGAAGAGGGTCCAGCTCTCACCGGGCTGGCTGCGCACCTGCATGCACTTCATGGGGGCGACACCGACGCAGTCGGCCAGCTTGTCCTGGATATAGAGGGTCTCTGTGGTCGGGGTGCTCTGGCAGGCGCTGAGCAACAGGGCGGAGCAGAGGAGCAGGGGAGCTTTCATGACGGGTGTCCTTGGCGTAAAAGGGCGCGATTAAACCCTCAAATGAAAAGGCGGTCAATGACCGCCTTTGTAACAAACCATGACAACTTGCCGGATCAGCGTTGATCGAGGGGAGTGAAATCCCGTTGTGCCAGGCCGGTATAGAGCTGACGCGGACGACCGATCTTCTGATCCGGGTCCGAGTGCATCTCGTTCCAGTGGGCTATCCAGCCGATGGTGCGGGAGATGGCGAAGATCACGGTGAACATGGACATGGGGATGCCAATGGCCTTCATGATGATGCCGGAGTAGAAGTCCACGTTCGGGTAGAGTTTCTTCTCGATGAAGTAGGGGTCGGAGAGCGCGATGCGCTCCAGCTCCATGGCCACATCCAGCAGCGGATCCTTGATCTGCAGCTCGGTCAGTACCTCGTGGCAGGTTTCGCGCATCACTGTGGCACGGGGATCGTGGTTCTTGTAGACCCGGTGACCGAAGCCCATCAGACGGAAGGGGTCGTTCTTGTCCTTGGCCTTGGCAATGTACTCGGGGATGCGATCCACGGAGCCAATCTCTTCGAGCATCTTGAGGCAGGCTTCGTTGGCACCACCGTGGGCCGGTCCCCACAGGGAGGCGATCCCCGCGGCGATACAGGCAAACGGGTTGGCACCGGAGGAGCCGGCCAGACGCACCGTGGAGGTGGAGGCGTTCTGCTCGTGATCCGCATGCAGGGTGAAGATGCGATCCATGGCTCGTTCGACTATGGGGTTGACCTTGTACTCTTCGGTCGGCACGCCAAACATCATGTGCAGGAAGTTGCCGGCATAGGAGAGGGCGTTGCGCGGCTGCATGAAGGGCTGGCCGATGGAGTACTTGTAACACATGGCGGCCAGGGTCGGCATCTTGGAGAGCAGACGGAAGGCGCAGATCTCGCGATGCTCTTCGTTGTTGATGTCGAGGGCATCGTGATAGAAGGCGGACAGTGCGCTGACCACACCGCACATGATCGCCATGGGGTGGGAGTCACGGCGGAAGCCGCGGAAGAAGAAGGCGATCTGCTCGTGCACCATGGTGTGGCGGGTGACCAGGCGTTCAAATTCCGCGTATTGCGTCTTGGTGGGCGCCTCGCCGTACAGCAGTATGTAGCAGACTTCCAGGTAACTGGCCTGGGTGGCCAACTGGGCGATGGGATAACCACGGTGCAGCAAGACACCCTGATCTCCGTCGATATAGGTAATGGATGATTTGCAAGCACCGGTGGCCATAAAACCGGGGTCGAAGGTGAAATACCCTTGCGCGCCCAGTTTTCTGACATCGATTACATCGGGTCCAACAGTACCGGACAGGATCGGTAGTTCTACCGGCTCTTTTCCGGGCAGATGTAGGGTGGCTATCTTATCAGCCATAGCACGTCTCCTTTGCTCTTTTATAATTTGGTTCCAGTCCTACTTTATTACGACTTTCATGACGCTGGCAAAGGTTCTTACCCGTACCACGGCGGCTGGAGCGCCTTATTTGAACCAGAGAACCACCTTCTTGTCAATTTTCTTGAATGATCATTAATGACTTGTTAAAGCGGTTGTGAGATCTGGTTTACGGTTTTGGGTTTTCTGTGTAGCTAATTGATTGTCATTGGTTAAGGCCGCCGATATACTGCGCCTCGTGGGTGATGGCCGTCGGTGTTTGAAACGCTTTCGCAAAGCCAGATGTGATATCTAAAATGTTGTTTTTGGCTTTTCCGAGTTGTTTTGGTAACAAAAACCTAACAAATGCCACTCCTAGCCCTCAAAGCGTGTGAAAACAATAACTAACGTGCTCAATGGAGCTGAGTGGGCAAAGCCGTGAAAAATAAACAGAGACCTGTAAACCTCGACCTGCAAACGATCAGCTTTCCTGTCACCGCCATCGCTTCCATCTTGCACCGTGTCTCAGGGGTCATCACCTTTGTGGCGCTGGCCATCTTGCTGTGGATGCTTGGTACTTCACTCTCCTCTCCCGAAGGATTTGAAACCGTCGTTGCCATCATGGACAACTTCCTGGTCAAGTTCGTGTTGTGGGGGATCCTGACTGCGCTGGCATACCACATAGTGGGCGGCCTGCGTCACCTGGTCATGGACATGGGGCATTGGGAAGAGCTGGATTCCGCGAATCAGAGTGCCCGGGTGGGCTTCGTGATTACCGGGATTCTGGCGGTATTGGCGGGGGTACTGGTATGGTAACCAATTCTGCAACTTTCGGGCGCAGCGGTGTTCATGATTACATCCTGATCCGCGCCACCGCCCTCATCATGACGGCTTACGTCCTCTACCTGGTCGGCTTTGTCGCCTTCAACGACATTACCTACGAGGTGTGGACCGGCTTCTTCGCCACAACCTTCACCAAGGTCTTCACCCTGCTGACGCTCTTGTGCGTCCTGATCCACGCCTGGATCGGTCTGTGGCAGGTGCTGACCGACTATATCAAGCCGGTCGGGCTGCGCGGTGCGCTGCAGTTTGCGCTGGTGGTGGTGCTGTTCGTCTATCTGATGACGGGTTTCGTCGTGCTGTGGGGTGTGTAAGGTGACTATTCCAACTCGTGAATTTGATGCGGTCGTGATCGGTGCCGGTGGTGCTGGCATGCGCGCCGCGCTGCAGATTGCCCAGTCCGGCAAGAGCTGCGCACTGCTTTCCAAGGTTTTCCCGACTCGTTCCCACACGGTTTCCGCCCAGGGCGGGATCACGGTCGCCTTGGGCAATGCCCATGACGACAACTGGCAGTGGCACATGTATGACACCGTCAAGGGCTCCGATTACATCGGTGACCAGGAAGCGATTGAATACATGTGCAAGACGGGCCCCGAGGCCATCTATGAGCTGGAGAACATGGGCTTGCCCTTCTCCCGCTTCGACAACGGCTCTGTCTATCAGCGCCCCTTCGGCGGTCAGTCCAAGAATTTTGGCGGCGAGCAGGCGGCCCGTACCGCGGCGGCTGCTGACCGGACAGGTCACGCCCTGCTGCATACCCTGTATCAGCAGAACGTCAAGAACAAGACCACCGTCTTCTCCGAGTGGTATGCCCTGGATCTGGTGAAGAACCAGGACGGCCACATCGTCGGCTGTACCGCCATCGACATGGAGAGCGGCGAAGTCGTCTACTTCAAGGCCAAGGCCACGGTGCTCGCCACCGGCGGCGCCGGTCGCATCTACCAGTCCACCACCAACGCCCACATCAACACGGGTGACGGCGTCGGCATGGCACTGCGTGCCGGGGTTGGCGTGCAGGACATGGAGTTCTGGCAGTTCCACCCCACCGGCATCGCCGGGGCAGGGGTGCTGGTGACCGAGGGTTGCCGTGGTGAAGGCGGCTATCTGCTCAATAAAGATGGCGAGCGCTTCATGGAGCGTTATGCGCCCAACGCCAAGGACCTGGCCGGTCGCGACGTGGTGGCTCGCTCCATCATGATCGAGATCCGCGAAGGTCGTGGTTGTGACGGTCCCTGGGGCCCGCACATCAAGCTCAAGCTGGATCACCTCGGCAAAGAGGTGCTGGAATCCCGTCTGCCGGGCATCTGCGAGCTCTCTCGCACCTTCGCCCACGTGGATCCGGTCAAGGAACCCATTCCCATCATCCCGACCTGCCACTACATGATGGGCGGCGTGCCGACCAGCGTGAACGGCCAGTGCCTGACTCAGGATAAAGACGGCAACGACGTCCCCGTGGTCGGCCTGTTCGCGGTAGGGGAGATAGCCTGCGTTTCCGTGCACGGTGCCAACCGCCTCGGCGGCAACTCCCTGCTGGATCTGGTGGTGTTCGGTCGTGCCGCCGGCATGCACCTGGTAGAGACCCTGGGTGAGATGGATCATGGCCGCGATGCCTCCGAGTCCGACATCGCCGCGGCGCTGGCCCGCTTCAATCGCTGGGAGAACAACCGCGATGGCGAGGATCCCGCCGAGATCCGCCGTGACCTGCAACGCTGCATGCAGAACAACTTCTCCGTGTTCCGTGAAGGGGACGCCATGGCAGAAGGGCTGGCCGAGCTGAAACTCATCCGTGAGCGCCTCAAGAATGCCCGTCTGGACGACACCTCCAAGGAGTTCAACACCCAGCGCATCGAGTGCCTGGAGCTGGACAACCTGATGGAGACGGCGTTTGCCACCGCAGTTGCCGCCAACTTCCGTACCGAGAGCCGGGGCGCCCATAGCCGCTTCGACTTCCCGGAGCGTGACGACGAGAGCTGGTTGTGCCACAGCCTCTATCATCCGGACACCGAGTCCATGACCCGTCGCGCGGTCAACATGTCACCCAAGACCCGTGAGGCGTTCCCGCCCAAGGTCCGGACTTACTGATTGCGGAGCCAAGCACAATGAACGTCACATTCTCGGTATATCGCTATAACCCGGACGTTGATAACGTCCCCCATATGAAGGAATATCGTCTTGATATTCCTGAAGGTTCCGACATGATGGTGCTCGACGCACTGATCCAGTTGAAAGAGCTGGATCCCACTCTCTCCTTCCGCCGCTCGTGCCGCGAAGGGGTCTGTGGATCAGACGGTCTCAACATGAATGGCAAGAACGGTCTTGCCTGCATCACTCCGCTCTCCGATCTGCTGAAGAAGGGCAACAAGGTCGTCATCCGGCCCCTGCCTGGTCTGCCAGTGATCCGCGATCTGGTGATCGACATGACCCAGTTCTACACCCAGTGGGAGAAGGTCAAGCCCTTCCTCATCAACGATGAAAAACTGCCGCCCGTGCGTGAGCACCTGCAATCCCCCGAAGAGCGCGCCAAGCTGGATGGCCTGTACGAGTGTATTCTCTGTGCCTGCTGCTCCACCTCTTGCCCCTCCTTCTGGTGGAACCCGGACAAGTTCATAGGCCCGGCCGGGCTGCTCGCCGCCTACCGCTGGCTGGCGGACAGCCGCGACACCGCCGCCACTGAACGACTGGGCAACCTGGATGACGCCTTTAGCGTGTTCCGCTGCCACGGCATCATGAACTGCGTGAACGTCTGTCCCAAGGGCTTGAACCCGACCAAGGCCATCGGTCAGATCAAGTCGATGTTGCTCAACCGGGCTGTTTGATACCAGGGCCAGGGCGCCTTGCGCCGGGCCCGACCTCTGGATAGCCATCCCGTCCCGGGATGGCTATGACCCTACAAGCTGCGCTGCAGTGAACAAGATGTACAAGGGATAGAAATGCATAACGGCGTGATGAAGGCCTGGTTGGAGTCATCTCACCTGGCTGGTGCGAATGCAAGCTACATTGAGGATTTGTACGAATCCTTCCTGGAAAACCCCGACTCCGTGGCCGATGAGTGGCGCAGCCTGTTTAGCGAGCTGCCCCAGGTCAATGGCCATGCAGTTGAACAACCCCACTCCCAGGTTCGCGACTATTTCCGCCGCCTGGCCAAGGATCCCTCCCGTTACAGCGCTCCTGTCTCCGATCCCCAGGTGGATGCCAAGCAGGTACGCGTACTGCAGCTGATCAACGCCTTCCGCTTCCGCGGTCACCAGAATGCCAATCTGGATCCCCTCGGCCTCTGGACCCGTGAAACCGTTGCCGAGCTCGACCCGGCATTTCACAACCTGCAGGGCGCAGACATGGAGGCCACCTTCAACGTGGGCTCCTACGCCATAGGTCGCGAGACCATGGTGCTCTCCGATCTCTACGCCTCGCTGAAGAAAACCTACTGCAGCAGCATAGGTGCAGACTACATGCACATCACCTCCACCGAGGAGAAGCGCTGGCTGCAAGACCGTCTTGAATCCATCGAAGGGAAGGGGACCTATACCCTCGAAGAGAAGACCCGCTTCCTCGAGAGCCTGACCGCCGCCGAAGGGCTGGAAAAATACCTGGGTGCCAAGTTCCCGGGGGCCAAGCGTTTCTCCCTGGAAGGGGGCGATGCCATGGTGCCCATGCTCAAGGAGCTGATCCGCCGCGCCGGTGAGCAGGGTTGCAAAGAGGCCGTCATCGGCATGGCCCACCGGGGTCGCCTGAACGTGCTGATCAACGTGCTCGGCAAGCGCGCCCAGGAGCTGTTCGACGAGTTCGCCGGCAAGCACGGCGAATCCTGGGGCACAGGGGATGTGAAGTACCACATGGGCTTCTCCTCCGACTTCGCCACCCCGGGCGGCAACGTCCACCTGGCACTGGCCTTCAACCCGTCCCACCTCGAGATCGTCAACCCCGTGGTCATCGGCTCGGTCCGTGCCCGTATGGACAGACGCGGTGACAAGGACGGCTCCAGCGTCTTGCCCATCACCATCCACGGTGACTCCGCCATCGCGGGGCAGGGTGTGGTGGCCGAGACCTTCAACATGTCCCTGACCCGTGCCTACGGCGTCGGTGGCACTGTGCGCATCGTCATCAACAACCAGGTCGGTTTCACCACCTCCTATCAACGTGACCTGCGCTCCACCGAATATTGTACCGACATCGCCAAGGCGGTGCAGGCACCTGTACTGCACGTCAACGGGGATGACCCGGAAGCCGTGGTGCTGGTGACCCAGATTGCGCTGGATTATCGCAACACCTTCAAGCGCGACGTGGTGATCGAGCTGGTTTGCTACCGTCGTCACGGTCACAACGAGGCCGACGAGCCGAGCGCGACCCAGCCCTTGATGTACCAGAAGATCAAGCAGCACCCGACGCCGCGCAAGATCTACGCCGATCAGCTGATTGGCGAAGGCACCATCACCCCCGAGCTGGCCACCACCCTGGTCAACGACTATCGCGATACCCTGGACAGGGGCGAGCGGGTGAGCAAGGAGTGGCGTCCCATGGAGCTGCACTCCGTGGACTGGACCCCGTACCTCGGTCACGACTGGGCCATGAGCTACGACAGCACTGTGCCCATGGATCACCTCAAGTCCCTCGGCGAGCGCATCAGCCAGTACCCGGCGACCCATGTGCTGCAACGCCAGGTCGAGAAGATCTACGAAGACCGCCGCCTGATGGCCGCCGGCGAGAAGCTGGTTGACTGGGGCTTTGCCGAGACCCTGGCCTACGCCACCCTGGTGGACAAGGGCGCGCGCATCCGCTTCACCGGGGAAGACTCCGGTCGTGGCACCTTCTTCCATCGCCACGCCGTGCTGCACAACCAGACCGATGCGAGCACCTACACCCCGCTGTGCAACCTGCACGATGAGCAAGGTCCGTTCGAGATCTATGACTCTGTGCTGACCGAGAACGCGGTACTGGCCTTCGAATATGGCTACGCCAGCGCCGAGCCGGCCGGTCTGACCATCTGGGAAGCCCAGTTCGGCGACTTCGCCAACTGCGCCCAGGTGGTGGTGGATCAGTTCCTCTCCTCCGGCGAGCAGAAGTGGGGCCGGATGTGCGGCCTGACCATGCTGCTGCCCCACGGTTACGAAGGGCAGGGCCCGGAGCACTCCTCCGCCCGTCTGGAGCGCTATCTGCAGATGTGCGCCCAGCACAACATGCAGGTGTGCGTGCCCTCCACCCCGGCCCAGGTGTTCCACATGCTGCGCCGTCAGGTGGTGCGCCCGATGCGCCGTCCGCTCATCGTGATGACGCCCAAGTCCTTGCTGCGCCACCCGCTGGCGGTGAGCAAGCTCGACGAGCTGGCGACCGGCACCTTCCAGAACGCCATTGGCGAGATCGATGCACTGGATCCGAAAGCCGTCAAGCGGGTGGTCTTCTGCTCCGGCAAGGTCTACTACGACCTGCTCGATGCCCGTCGTAAGGCGGAGCAGCAGGATGTGGCGCTGGTACGGATCGAGCAGCTCTACCCCTTCCCGGAAGAGGAAGTGCGCGCCATCCTGGCCGATTATGCCCACGTCACCGATTTCGTCTGGTGTCAGGAAGAGCCGCAGAACCAGGGCGCCTGGTACAGCACCCGTCATCACTATGACAGCGTGCTGCCAAGCAATGCCCGTCTGCGTTACGCCGGTCGCCCGGCCTCGGCCTCACCGGCCGTCGGTTACATGTCTGTCCACGCCAAGCAGCAGAAAGCCCTGGTGGAAGACGCGCTGACCATGGAATAAACGAGTTGTGAAGGGGAGGGGGCACTGTGAAGCCGACCCTCTCCGTCTCTGGAACAAGCCTGCTGGCCAAGAAGTAACAAGGAACTGATTACATGACTATCGAGATCAAGGTACCGGACCTGCCGGAATCAGTGGCGGACGCCACCATCGCCACCTGGCACAAGAAACCGGGTGATCTGGTTGCCCGTGACGAAGTGCTGGTTGACATCGAAACCGATAAAGTCGTGCTGGAAGTCCCCGCGCCCGAAGCCGGCGTACTGGGCGACATCCTGCAACTGGAAGGCGCGACCGTGCTCTCCCGCCAGCTGATCGCCATCCTCAAGGCGGCCCCGGTGGCCGGTGAAGAGACCAAGGAGAAGCCGGTGGAAGTGGCCGCCGATGACGCTGCCGACGGTTTGAGCCCCTCAGTGCGCCGCCTGGTGGCCGAGCACGACATCGACGTGGCCAAGCTGACCGGCACCGGCAAGGGTGGTCGCGTCACCAAGGAAGACGTGGATGCCTTCATCAAAAACCTGGGCAAGCCGGCAACCCCCGTCGCTGCCGTGGCAGCCGCACCTGTTGCGCCCATAGCCCCGCTGGCTGGTCGCACCGAGAAGCGTGTGCCCATGACCCGTCTGCGCAAGCGCATCGCCGAACGTCTGCTGGAGGCCAAGAACACCACCGCCATGCTGACCACCTTCAACGAGATCAACATGGCGCCCATCATGAAGCTGCGCAAGCAGTACGGCGAGATCTTCGAGAAGAAGCACGGCATCAAGCTCGGCTTCATGTCCTTCTACGTGAAGGCCGTGGTCGAATCCCTCAAGCGCTACCCGGAAGTAAATGCGGCGCTGGATGGTGATGATGTGGTGTACCACAACTACTTCGACGTCAGCATCGCCGTCTCCACCCCCCGTGGTCTGGTGACCCCTGTGTTGCGTGACTGCGACAACATGAGCCTCGCCGACATCGAGAAGGCCATCAAGGATCTGGCGGGCAAGGGCCGTGACGGCAAGTTGACCGTGGACGAACTGACCGGCGGCAACTTCACCATCACCAACGGCGGCGTGTTCGGCTCCCTGATGTCCACCCCCATCATCAACCCGCCCCAGAGCGCCATTCTGGGCATGCACAAGATCCAGGACAGGCCCATGGCCGTCGACGGCAAGGTCGAGATCCTGCCGATGATGTACCTGGCGCTCTCCTACGATCACCGCATCATCGACGGCCGCGAGTCCGTGGGCTTCCTGGTCTCCATCAAGGAGCTGCTGGAAGACCCGACCCGTCTGCTGCTGGATGTCTGAGCAAGAGTGACTGAAAGATAACGAGGGGCCGCCCAGGCCCCCATTCACAGGGGATTGAGAAACACGAGCCCCGGACGGAAATACCTACAACACGGATAGAGCATCTATGAATCTGCATGAATATCAGGCAAAACAGCTGTTTGCCGAGTATGGCCTGCCGGTCTCCGAAGGTTATGCCTGCGCTACCCCGCAGGAAGCGGCCGAAGCGGCCGACAAGATTGGCGGCAACACCTGGGTCGTCAAGTGCCAGGTCCACGCCGGTGGGCGTGGCAAGGCGGGCGGCGTCAAGCTGGCCAAGAGCAAGGACGAGATCCGTGCCTTCGCCCAGAACTGGCTCGGCAAGAACCTGGTGACCTATCAGACTGACGCCAATGGTCAGCCGGTCACCAAGATCCTGGTAGAGTCCTGCACCGACATCGCCAAGGAGCTCTACCTCGGCGCCGTGGTTGACCGTGGCAGCCGCCGCGTGGTCTTCATGGCCTCCACCGAGGGTGGCGTGGACATCGAGAAGATCGCCCACGAAACCCCGGAACTCATTCACAAGGCTGCCATCGATCCCCTGGTGGGCCCGCAGGCTTATCAGGCCCGCGAGCTGGCCTTCAAGCTGGGTCTGGTCGGCGATCAGATCAAGCAGTTCACCAAGATCTTCATGGGTCTGGGCCAGATGTTCCTGGACTGCGACTTCGCGCTGCTGGAGATCAACCCCCTGGTCATCACCGACAAGGGCAACCTGCATTGCCTCGACGGCAAGATCAACATCGACGCCAACGCTCTGTACCGTCAGCCCAAGCTGCGCCAGATGCACGACCCTTCCCAGGATGACCCCCGCGAGGCGCACGCCGCCCAGTGGGAGCTGAACTATGTGGCGCTGGATGGCAACATCGGCTGCATGGTCAACGGCGCCGGTCTGGCCATGGGCACCATGGACATCGTCAACCTGCACGGCGGCTCACCTGCCAACTTCCTGGACGTCGGCGGCGGCGCCACCAAGGAGCGTGTGACCGAGGCCTTCAAGATCATCCTGTCTGACAGCAAGGTACAAGCCGTGCTGGTCAACATCTTCGGCGGCATAGTGCGCTGCGACATGATCGCGGAAGGCATTATCGGCGCGGTCAAGGAAGTGGGGGTCAAGGTGCCCGTGGTAGTGCGTCTGGAAGGCAACAATGCCGAACTGGGTGCCCGTAAACTGGCCGACAGCGGCCTCAATATCATCGCCGCAACGAGTCTGACTGACGCAGCTCAGCAAGTGGTTAAAGCAGCGGAGGCCAAATAATGAGCGTTCTGATCAACAAAGACACCAAGGTGATCTGCCAGGGCTTCACCGGCGGTCAGGGTACCTTCCACTCCGAACAGGCCATCGCCTACGGTACCCAGATGGTCGGCGGCGTCTCCCCGGGCAAGGGTGGCACTACTCACCTGGGCCTGCCGGTCTTCAACACAGTCCGTGACGCCGTGGAAACCACAGGCGCCACCGCCTCCGTCATCTATGTTCCGGCCCCGTTCTGCAAGGACGCCATCCTGGAAGCCATCGATGCCGGCATCAAGCTCATCGTCACCATCACCGAAGGCATCCCGACCTTGGACATGCTGCAGGTCAAGGTGAAGCTGCAGGAAACCGGCGTGCGGATGATCGGTCCGAACTGCCCGGGCGTCATCACCCCGGGTGAGTGCAAGATCGGCATCATGCCGGGTCACATCCACAAGCCGGGCAAGGTGGGCATCGTCTCCCGCTCCGGCACCCTGACCTACGAAGCGGTCAAGCAGACCACGGACGAGGGCTTCGGCCAGTCCACCTGCGTCGGCATAGGTGGTGACCCCATCCCGGGCTCCAACTTCATCGACATCCTGGAGATGTTCCAGAACGATCCCAAGACCGAAGCCATCGTCATGATCGGCGAGATCGGCGGCAGCGCCGAGGAAGAAGCCGCGGCCTATATCAAGGCCCACGTCACCAAGCCGGTGGTCTCCTACATCGCGGGCGTCACAGCCCCGGCTGGCAAGCGCATGGGTCATGCGGGCGCCATCATCGCCGGTGGCAAGGGCACGGCAGCAGAGAAATTTGCCGCCCTGGAAGATGCCGGCGTAAAAACCGTGCGTTCCCTCGCCGATATCGGCAAGGCCCTGCGTGAAGTAACCGGCTGGTAAGTTATTTAGCCTGTTATCTCTGATAAAAATGCCGACCTGATAGTCGGCATTTTTTATGGTTTAAAAATATAGGTATATCATCGCACTTATCAATGGTTAGAAGGTGGAATGTTATTATCACCAGAGTATGAGTTTTTTATTTTATTCCTCTTTATGGTTCTAATTTCCGCACGGCATATCAGTCTTTCTCTTCTTGTGTAAAAAACAACCACGCACAGGACTAACATGGAGAGCATTTCAACAATAACGATCCAGTCTGGCGCGTTTTTAGGTCTAATATCGGTAAAGAAAATTAAATATATTATTGAGAGTGCAGAAAACAGCTTGAATATATACTCAGCATTCAGGATTACTGATGCCAGTAAAAACTGATTATTATTGGCATATCTTAAAGCAATTCTACCTGTAGCCATTTTTGTAATGTTTTTTATTTTTCTTATTTTATGTAATAATATCATTATCTCATTCCTGACAGTTATCATGTTCTAGATGGATGAATCTGTAACTCAAAGGGCAGCTGATTTCTGTTGTGCCTTTCTCAGCTGGAAATTTACATGTCGCTCCCATTCAAGCTGCCGCTTGCCGCTTGCCGCGTGCCGCTTGCCGCTTGCCGCTTGCCGCTTGCCGCTTGCCGCTTGCCGCTTGCCGCTTCTTGGCCGTGGGTGGTAATAGGGATTTTCACTATATGGTTTCAATATTTAGAATGGTTTTTAACATTTAAGCATTTTACTGCGAGGCTAACAAGTGAAGCTAGGGAAATGTTTGTGTTCCAACCATATATAACTGGCTCATTCGCTATAAACAATTTGTTTAGTTCAGCAGTTCTGCTTTCCGAGAATATGGAGTGAGCCACTAAGTTCGATTCATTAGAATTGATAAAATCATATGAATCAGCTGGGTTTGGGGGCGAGGTTCAGGGAGATTTAAAACTCTTGCGTAATCTATGGAAACATTTTCCATAACTGTCATATTTGATGCTGAGTCTTGTCTGGTACAGCTTTAGAAGGCACTGAATTGTTGTCTATGGCATTCAGTGAGTAAGATGAGCAGTGCTTCATCATAACAATCATGAGTTCTGGTTTTATTTTCAATGTTCCTGCACGTTTAATGTCAAGATATTTTCTGAATTTATAACCGCAGAGTTTCATAGAAATGCCCTGTAATCTCGAAATTCAGTGTCCAATTTACCACCGTCATGCATAGAACTGTAGGTTCGATTAGCGAAGCGTAATCGGACGTTCGCGTGATTGGACCTCGTAATTAACAAGAAATCCATCTCGTATGTTGGGCTTCGCAGGCTCAACCACAACCTACAGGCGTTGTAGGTTGGCGCTGAGCGTAGCGAAGCCCAACGTTTAACCACAATTTCTGACCTTTCCGATTCTCTGGCATCTCCCCGTTTACCTTGAAAAATCGGGCCATAAGGCGTATAACCACGCGCTTGTCAGCGTATTGAGTGAGCCCATTGCCATGCAGCAAAAAGTGCCGCAGTTAAACGAAGTGCAGACCGCCCCCTTCTGGCAGGCGAAGAGCCTGCAACAGATGACCATGACGGAGTGGGAGTCCCTGTGCGACGGCTGCGGCAAATGCTGCCTGAACAAGCTGATCGACGAGGACACCGAGGAGCTGGTGTTCACCAACGTGGCCTGCAACCTGCTCAATACCAAGACCTGCCAGTGCTCCGACTACGGCAACCGCTTTAAAAAAGAGCCGGACTGCCTGCAGATCACCTTCGACAAGATTGCCGAGTTCGACTGGCTGCCGTCGAGCTGCGCCTATCGCCTGCTGGCAGAGGGGCAGAGCCTGCCGCAGTGGCATCCGCTTATCACCGGCAGCCGCAGCGCCATGCACCAGGCCGGTCAGTCGGTGCGCGGCAAGGTAGTGCACGAGGTGGATGCCGGCGACTGGATAGATCACATCATTACCTGGGCCAGCTAACGCCAGGCCTGTCTATCGGGCCAGCCGCGAGCCGTACCAACTGCGAAGGGGCAGGGGAGTCATCACTCTCCTGCCCCTTCGGCTTTCTGGCTTTTTCCTAAGCGCAGTGAAGGCGTCTATTTGTCCGCCTTGCCCGCCGCATCCGCCAGCCGGGCCAGCTGTTTGTCATACCAGGGCACAGGGCGGTTTTCATCTTCCGCTCGCTCCTTGCGCCGGATGGCATTGCGCACCACCATGGCCCCCAGCCAGCGCAAGGGCTCGGGCGGGAAATGGCCGCGCGGGCCGCTTACCAGGGCGCATTCGCGCCACACCTTGTCCGCTTCCCGCACCTCATCTCTCACCAGGGCCGCCAGTATTTGACCGCCCATCCAGCTCTGGGCCACTCCGTTGCCCGAATAGCCGAGGCCATAGACGACGTTGGGCTGCGCGCGCCAGTGGCCGAAGAAGGGAAGGCCATCCACCGAGCGATCGGAGGCGCCGCACCAGCTGGCGGCGACGGGTACATCTTCAAGTGCCGGAAAGAAGCGGCGCAGGGTGCGGGTGAGGGGCGCAAGATAGCGGCTCGGGGCATCAAACTCGGCCAGATGGCGGTTGGCAAAGGCGAAGGTGTTGCCCCCCTTGCCCAGCATCAACCGCCCTTGCGGGGTGGATCTGTAGTAGTGCACGAAGGTGCGGCCATCCACCACGGAGCGACCGTGCGCGAGTTGCTGGGCGGCAAGCGCCTGTGGCGCCGGGTCGGTTATCACCATATCCGAGGAGACCAGCACTATGCTGCGGCGAAACTCGCGAAAGTGCGCCGTCATGGCGCTGTTGAGGGCCAGCACCACCTTGCGGGCACGCACCTCACCCTGCGGCGTTTGCACCCGCACAGGCTGGCCTGCGTCGAGGCGCTGCATGGGGGAGCCTTCATACACCTCGACCCCGAGTTCCCGTGCCACCCGCAGCAGGCCGCGCACCAAGAGTGCCGGTTGCACCGAGCCCGCGTGGGGGCTGTAGAGCCCCTCCAGATGAACGTGGGAGCCGCTCTGGCTCGCCAGTTCACTCTCTTCAATCGCCTGCCACTGGTTAAGGTTGGCTCGCTTTAGTTCCCGCAATACCGGATCCATCAGGCCGCGCTGTGCCTCGCTGGTGGCGGTGTAGCAGGTGCCCTCGACTCTCAGCTCCGCCTCTATCTGGTGCTCCGCGCAGAAGCGGGCTATTTCGTGTACCGCCTGCTCGGAGCTTCGCACCAGCCAGGCGGCCTGCTGCTCCCCAAACAGGCGCTTCAGGGTCAGGTATTTGGCCGACCAGGTGAGCAGGCAGCCGCCGTTGCGCCCCGAGGCCCCGCTGCCACACAGGTCTTTTTCCAGCACCAGGATGCGCAAGTGAGGCTTGGCCTGTTTAAGGGCAATGGCGCTCCAGAGTCCGGTAAAGCCGCCGCCGACGATGCAGACATCCACCTCGTGGTTGCCGACAAGGGGCGTGGGGGGCTCGGGCTGTTCGGCGGCGAGCGCTTCGGCCAGCCAGAAGGGGCGAGTGGACATGATGACTCCTCGATAAGGTTATTGATGGCGCCAGCGCTGGGTGCGATCCAGCAGGGTGCGGCTCAAAAAGAGCTGGAGCAGCTTGACGGTGGCGGCGGCCAGCAGGATCAGGGTGGCCATGGCGGCGGCTGCGGCGGTATCGCCGGAATCCTCCATGTTCAGCACGGCGATGGAGGCGATCACGCTGTCACTCGAATAGAGGAAGATCACCGCCGAGGTGGTGGTCATGGCGTTGACGAACAGATAGATGAAGATCTCCAAGAGCGCCGGCAGGGAGGCGGGCAGGGTGACCCGCCAGAACGCCTTCCAGAGCGGAATACGCAGGGAGATGGCCACCAGCTCCAGCTCTCTGGGCAATTGTTTGAGGCTGGTCAGCGCCGTCATATGGCCCACTGTGTAGTAGTGGATGACGCAGGAGAGCACCATCAGCGGCAGGGTGCCATGGAGGCTGCCAAACAGCGGATTGCCGTTGAAGAAGAAGATGTAACCCAGCCCCAGCACCATGCCGGGTACCGCCAGCGACAACATGGCGAGCAGGTGCAGCAACTGGCGAAGCCATGCGAAGTGGCGCCCCTTCTCCTGTGCCCAGGCCAGCACCATCACCAGCACTGTGCCCACAAGGGCGGTATAGAGACCCAGTTGCAGGGTGTTGGTAAAGGGCTGCCAGCCATAGACGCTGTTGCTGTCAAAGGCGTAGTGATCCAGCGTCAGCCCAAGGTTGTAGGGCCAGAACTGCACCAGGGAGCCGTAAACCGCCATCCCGACCAGCGCCAGAAACAGCAGAGCCCAGAGAGTGCACCAGCCGAGCGCCAGCAGATCCCGCAGCCGATGGGGCTTGGGGCTATAGGGCACCGCCTTGGTGCTGCTCTGCTCCTGCATTTTGCTGCGCACCCTGTGTTCCAGCGCAAAGCTGAGCAGCGCCGGCAGCAGCAGGGTGACGCTGGCAACGGCGCCGAGGGAGAAGTTCTGCATCCCGATCACCTGGCGGTAGATATCGGTGGCCAGCACGCTGTACTGGCCGCCAATCACCTTGGCCACCCCGAAGTCGCAGATGGTGAGGGTGAAGACGGCAATGGCGGCGCTGAGCAGGCCATAACGGGCGGTAGGCAGGGTGACGGTGACAAAGGTGCGCCAGCCGCTGCTGCCCAGGACCCGGGCCGCCTCATAGAGACGGGCATCGCTCTGACCGAGCGCCGTGATCAGGATCATCAGGGCGTGGGGGAAGCACCAGAAGCCCAGACCAATGACGATGCCGATGGGGCCGTAGATGCTCTCGCCGCCGAGCAGCCCCTTGGCGATCCCCTGATTGCCAAACCAGTAGACCAGGCTGATGGCGGGCAGCAGGGAGGGCATCAAGAGTGGAATAAGGCCAACGAGGCGAAACAGGCTCTTGCCCGGCATGCAGGTGCGGGTGAGGGCATAGGCGTAGCCAAAGGCGATGGTCACCACCAGGGCGGTGATCAGCACCCCGAGCCAGAGGGTGTTGCCGAGGGTTTGACCCAGGTGAGGTGAATCGAAGTAGGCGCTGAAGTTGGCCAGCCCCACCCCGAGGCCATTCTCATCCTGCAGGCTCTTTTGCAACATGGTGAGCAGCGGCAGCAGCAGGCCGCCGGTGAGCAGGGCGATGCCTAGCAGAAGCAGCAGGAGTTGCAGCAACTGATCCCGGCTCCAGCCGGAGCAGAGCCGCTGCCACAAGGGGTAGCGAGGCTGAGGCTCTTGGGTTGCCTGTGCTGGGGTTGCCAGTGCCGGAGTGGAGAGATGAGGGCTCATGGACGCTCCCCTTCAAAGAGCTGCATGGCCCCGGCGGGCCAGTGCAGGGAGCAGCGCATGCCGCTTCGCCAGCCACCCTGTTCGTGGTGGGGCAGCTCCTGGGTCGGGCGCTCCACCAGAATTTGCTGTGGGCCCAGATAGGTGTCGGCGGTGCAGATAAGGCGCTGGGCGGCGCCGAGAAACTCCACCTGATCGATGGTTGCTTCAACGCCATGCTGACCAGGATAAGGCTCATGGGGGGCGCCCAGGGTGATCGCCTCGGGGCGTATGGCCACCTGCAATTTGCTGCCAGCCGCCGCCCGGTTGGCGAGCGTCAAGGGTTGTTCGTTGAGGCGCACCTGAGTGGGGCCGAGCACCAGGGTCTCGAGGAAGTTCATGGTGCCGACGAAGCTTGCCACGAAGCGGCTCGCAGGCTGGTGGTAGATCTCTTGCGGTGTGCCCACCTGCACTATGCGGCCGCCTTCCATCACTACTATGCGGTCCGCCATGGTCAGGGCTTCTTCCTGATCGTGGGTCACCATTATGGTGGTGATACCGAGGCGCTGCTGCAGGGCGCGGATCTCGCTGCGAAGGTGGGTGCGCACCAGGGCATCCAGGGCGCTGAGCGGTTCGTCCAGCAGCAGCAGACCGGGGGAGAGGGCGAGCGCCCGGGCCAGCGCCACCCGCTGCTGCTGGCCGCCGGAGATCTGGCTCGGGTATTTGTGGGACTGGGCAGTGAGATCCACCAGCGCCAGCCAGTGATCCACCCGCTCCTTGATGGCATCGCGCGCCAATCCCTGGTTCTCAAGGCCAAAGGCGATGTTCTGGGCCACCGTCAGGTTGGGGAAGAGGGCATAGGACTGAAACACTATGCCAAAGTCGCGCTCTTGAGGAGGCAGGCGGGAGATATTGCGCCCCCCTTGCCAGATCTCGCCGCTATCCGGCAGATCCAGACCGGCGATGGCTCTGAGCAAGGTGGTCTTGCCGCAGCCGGAGGGGCCGAGAAAGCAGATGAACTCCCCCGGCTCAATGGTCAGAGAGATCCCCTTGAGGGCCTGGAAGGCACCGAACTGCTTGTTGAGATGTTGAATGTCCAGATAGGGCTGGGTCATGATTCGACTCGCTACTGATTTGGTATATACCAGTTTGCGGGTGAAGTGTGACGGTCAGGTGATCGCGGGATGACAGCTCGATGACAGTCAGATGACGGCGGGCATTCGGCAGGTGGCTTGGCCGCGTGCGGAGAGGCTGGGCGCCGGCAATCGAGGGTGAAACAAAAACTGGGAGCGAAACCCAAAAAGCGAAGGCCAACACCTGTTGGCCTTCGACAATCGGTTTATCGGCATCGGCTTGTCTGGGGTGCACAAACCGCTCCTGTTCAGGATTACTGCTTGGCTTCCGACTTGCCGTCGAAGCTGGCGCTCCACTGGGTCAAGATGGCGTTGCGCTCGCGAGCTGCCCAGGCAAAGTCGTTGTCGATCATCTGGCCCTTGATATCTGCCGGATAGCCCGCTCTCGGTTGGGCGACCCCAGGGATGGCGACCACGGCGAACGACTTGTTGTAGAGGGCGTTGGCCTGCTCGGTGGCGGCAAAGTCAAGCAGCTGCTTGGCCGCATCCAGCTTGGGGGTGCCCTTGATGATGGCGGCGGCTTCCATGTCCCAGCCCGAGCCTTCGCTCGGGAACACCACCTCTATGGGGGCCCCCTTGGCCTTGAGGCTGGTGGCCGGGAAGTCAAAGGAGATGCCGATCACCGTCTCGCCGCTGGCGGCCAGCTTGCAGGGGGCCGAGCCTGAGTGGGTGTAGCGGTCTATGTTCTGGTGCAGGCCGTTCATGAACTGCCAGCCCTGCTGCTCGCCCATGGTCTGCAGCCAGCCCGCGACGCTCAGGTAGCCGGTGCCGGAGGAGCTGGGGTTGGGCATGATCACCTTGCCCTTGTAGATGGGCTTGGTGAGATCGGCCCAGCTGGTCGGCGCCGGTATTCCTTGCTTCTCTGCCTCTACCTTGTTGAAGCAGATGGCGCTGAAGAAGGCGTCCAGACCAATCCAGTGGGGCTCGGCCTTGCCGTCACGAAAACGGCTGTCGAGCTTCTCCAGCCCCTTGGGGGCGTAACCGGTCAGCATCTGCTGCTGATCGAGCTGCATCAGGCTGGTGGCGGCCAGTCCCCACACCACGTCGGCCTTGGGCTGGGCTTTCTCCGCCAGCAACCGGGCTGTGACCACCCCGGTGGAGTCACGCACCCACTTGATGTTGATATCCGGGTGCTGGCGCTCAAATGCCGTCTTCAGCTCGCCGAGCTGCTCCGGCTCGAAGGCGGTGTAGACGGTGAGATCGGTCGCGGCCAGTGCCGGGGCTGTCATGGCGGCCAGCACGGCGGCGGCCAGCAAATGGGTTCCCTGTTTCATCCTCTTCTCCATTTTGGTTGGCTTGGTATAAACCAGATTGGTCGAAGCAGAGGCTAGGGGAACTTTATGACGGTACGGTGACGGCCCCGTGACGTTTTGCCGCACTCGATTGGCCGTACTTAACTTGTCTGTTCCTAATTCTGGGTATCCACCTCTATCTCCAGGCTGTCGTGGCGCCAGTACTCCAGATCGAAGTCGAGCACCCGGCCGTGCTGATCGAAGTTGAGTCGCTCGAGGCGCAGGGCGGGTAGACCGGCGGTGGCCCCCAGCGCCTTGGCCACCTCGTCGGGCAGGGCGGTGGGGAAGAAGCGCACCTGCATGCGGGCGTAGTGAAGATCGTAATGGGCCTGGTAGATCTCGGTCAGGCTGCCGGCAAGATCCAGCTCCAGCAGACCGGGCACCCGCTCTGGCAGGCAGTGGTTCTCGCAATAGCAGATGGCGCGCCCGTTGGCATAGCGCAGCCGCTTGAGCAGAAACAGGCTGTCGAACGGTTTGAGCTGCAACTGCGCCATCAGTGCCGGGGGCACCGCCTGGCGGCTTTTCTCCAGCAGTTCGGTGCGCGGCTCGCCCCCTTGTTCGCGCACTATCTGGTGAAAGTTGGAGGTGCGTCTGGGGTTCAAGCGAAAGCGCGGCGGGGTGACGAACCAGCCCCGGCGATCCTCCCGATAGATGAGGCCATTGGCCTCCAGCTGCACCAGCGCCTCGCGGATGGTGACCCGGGTGGTGCCGTAGAGTTCCCCCAGCAGCCGCTCGGAGGGGAGCTTGTCGTTAGGGACCAGGCCCCCTGCCAGGATCTGGTTGGCGAGGGCATCCTTGATCTGCAGGTATTGGGGTTTGCTCATGAAAATCCTTGGCTGGGCAGTGGTAGGGGCGCAGGTCCGGTCGCTAAATGGAGGCGATATAATGCGTTGGTAGATACCAGTGTTGCCCCTGTTGTTCAGGCTTCCTAGATTATCGCGATCCCAGCGCTGAAAATGAATTTTTTGTTGCACGTGGCCCCACCCCTTTGACCTTGGCGGGGCAGTTACCCACAATGCGCTCATTCTGGTATATACCAAAAGGAGCGAAGTCATGACCCATATTCCTGCGGCCCCCGCCGCCGTCGATTACCTGCTGCTGACCCCGGGCCCCCTCTCGACTACCGCCACTGTGCGCGCCGCCATGCTGCAAGACAGCTGCACCTGGGATGCGGACTACAACCTCGGCGTGGTGGAGCCCATCCGCCGCGAGCTGGTGCGGCTGGCCACTGGCCCGGAATATGAAAGCCACTACAGCGCCGTGTTGCTGCAGGGGAGCGGCAGCTATGTGGTGGAGAGCGTGCTGGGCTCGGCGATCGGTGCCAATGAGTGCCTGCTCATCATCAACAACGGCGCCTACGGTGCCCGCATGGGGGAGATGGCCCGCTGCCTCGGCCTGCGCCATCATGAGCTCGACTGCGGCGAGACGACCCGCCCCGAGCCTGCCGCCATCGACGCCATGCTGGTGCGCCACCCCGAAATAACCCATCTGGCCATGGTGCACTGCGAAACCACCACCGGCATGCTCAACCCCCTTGAAGAGGTGGCTGAACTTTGCCAGCGCCGCGGCATTCGCCTGATCGTCGATGCCATGAGCAGTTTTGGCGGCATCCCCATCGACATGGGGCGCCTTGGCATCGAGTTTCTCATCAGCTCCGCCAACAAGTGCATTCAGGGGGTGCCGGGCTTTGGCTTCGTCATCGCCCGTCGCGCCGCGCTGACGGCCTGCGCCGGTCGCGCCCGCTCTGTCTCCCTCGACCTGCACGCCCAGTGGCAGACCATGGAGCAGCAGGGGGGCAAGTGGCGCTTTACCTCACCCACCCATACGGTGCTCGCCTTTGCCCAGGCCCTGCGCGAGCTGGACGAAGAGGGGGGCATTGCCGCCCGCCATCAGCGCTACAGCGAGAGCCAGCGCACGCTAGTGGCGGGGATGGCTGAGCTCGGCTTTGCGCCGCTGCTGCCCGAGCAGTGGCAATCCCCCATCATCACCGCCTTCTACTCCCCGGCTCACCCGGACTACCGCTTCGCCGACTTCTACCAGCGGCTCAAGGGGCAGGGCTTTGTCATCTACCCGGGCAAGGTCTCCCAGGCCGATTGCTTCCGTATCGGCAATATCGGCGACGTGACCCCAGAGCGGGTGCGAGCCCTGCTCGCCGCCATGGCCAGCGCCTGCTACTGGCAAGGGGAGGCGTGATGATGATGCGCGATGCCCTTCACGGCAGTGGCCGGGCCGACAGCGAAGGGGATATCAATCTGGGGGAGGGGCGTGCGCGCTGGTGGGCAGACCAGAGCGAGGCGGTGCAGGCGGGATTGGCGGAAGATAGCCGCTACTTCCTCCATCAGGCCCTCTCCAGCCCCTGCCTCGATCTGCTTGAGGGGGCGCAGGGGAGTTGGCTGACCAGCGCATCGGGCGCGCGTTACCTCGATTTTCACGGCAACAGCGTCCATCAACTGGGCCACGGCCACCCCAGGGTGGTGGCCGTGGTGCAGCAGCAGCTTGCCGATCTGCCGTTCGCGCCTCGCCGTTACACCCATCAGGTCGCCATCGACTGCGCCCGCACCCTGGCCGAGCTGGCTCCCAGGGATCTCAACCGGGTGCTGTTCGCCCCCGGCGGTAGCGAGGTGGTGGGGATTGCCTTGAAGCTTGCCCGTTTCATCACAGGCAACAGCAAGGTGGTGTCCCTGTGGGATGCCTTTCACGGTGCCTCCCTCGATGCCATCTCGGTCGGTGGCGAGGCATGCTTTCGCGCAGGCATGGGCCCGCTGATGGCCGGGGTGGAGCGCATCCCGCCCCCCACCCGCTATCGCGGTGTCTGGTATCGCGGGGAGGGGGATGACCTGCACTACGCCGATTATCTGGAGTACGTCATCGAGAAGGAGGGGGGGATAGGTGCCTTTATCGCCGAGCCTATTCGCAATACCGATGTGCAGGTGCCCTCGAAGGCCTACTGGCGGCGGGTGCGGGAGATCTGCGATCGCCACAAGGTATTGCTGATCGTCGACGAGATCCCCAATGCCCTTGGCCGTACCGGCCACTGGTTCAGCTTCGAAGAGTTCGGCATAGAACCCGACATCATCTGCCTCGGCAAGGGGTTGGGGGGCGGTGTGGTACCCTTTGCCGCGCTCATCACCCGGGATCGTTTCAATCAGGCTGCGGCTATTTCGCTCGGTCACTACACCCACGAGAAGAGCCCCATCGGCTGCGCGGCGGCCCTCGCCACCATAGCCACCATCCGTGAAGAAGGGCTGCTGGCCAAGGTGCAGGAGGATGGCCGCTTTATGGCGGCAGAGCTCGCGGCGCTTGCCGAGCGCCACCCGCTGATCGGTCAGGTGCGCGGCATAGGTTTGCTCTGGGCGCTGGATCTGGTGGTCGATCACCAGAGTCGCACCCGCAATAGCCAGGCCGCCGAGCGGCTGCTCTACCGCTGTCTGGAGCTTGGGCTCAGCTTCAAGGTCTCCCAGGGCAACGTCATCCAGCTCTCGCCACCGCTCAACATCGCCCGCGCCGATCTGGTGCGCGCCATCACTATTCTCGATCGTGCCCTCGGCGAGATCGCCCTTTCACCGGAACAGGAACATCACCATGACTGACTTGCAGATTGCCGTAGCCCCGACCACCGACGTGGAGGCACTGATCCTCGACTGGGCCGGCACCGTCGTCGATTTCGGCTCCTTCGCCCCCACCTCCATCTTCGTCGAGGCCTTCGTCCGCGCCTATGACTTCCCCGTGAGCCTGGATGAAGCGCGCCAGCCCATGGGCCTTGGCAAGTGGGATCACATCGCCGCCCTGGGCCGTCTGCCTTCGGTAGATGAGCGCTGGCAGGCCCGCTTCGGTCACCCCATGAGCCACGCCGAGGTGGACCACCTCTATCACACCTTTATGCCGCTGCAGATTGCTGCCGTGACCCGCTTCGCCGCCCCCATCCCAGGTGTGCTGCCGGTGCTGGATGGGCTGCGAGCACAAGGGATGCGGATCGGCTCCTGCTCCGGTTATCCCCGACCGGTGATGGAGGCGCTGGTGCCAGCCGCGGCCGATCACGGCTATAGCCCCGATCACTGGGTTGCCACCGACGATCTCAAGGCGGGTGGGCGCCCCGGCCCCTGGATGGCGCTGGCCAACCTGATTGAGCTGGGAGTGAGCGCAGTGCATCGTTGCATCAAGGTCGATGACGCCGTGCCGGGCATCAGCGAGGGGCTGAACGCCGGTATGTGGACCGTAGGTCTGTCGGTCTCCGGCAACGAGTTCGGTGCCACCTGGGAAGAATTTGATGCCATGAGCGAGGTGGAGATAGCCGCCAAGCGCGCACCGGCAGAGGCCAAGCTGCGGGGGGCAGGGGCCCACTATGTCATCGATACCCTGGCCGACATAGCCTCAGTCATCGCCGACATCAATCGCCGTCTGGCGGCAGGGGAGCGGCCCTGAACAAGGTGGTGTGAGGGAAGGGGAGGCTTGGGTTGTCATCGGCCTTGCAAGCCGCTGGGCCCTGAAGAGCAGACATAAAAAAACCGGCGCCTTGGGCGCCGGTTTTTGTTCACCGAGATTCTATTACAGAGAGGCGGTGAAGGTACGGGTGATGACGTCTTGCTGTTGCTCTTTGGTCAAAGAGTTGAAGCGAACGGCATAACCGGATACGCGGATGGTCAACTGCGGATATTTCTCCGGGTTTTCCATGGCGTCCAGCAGCATTTCACGGTTCATCACGTTGACGTTCAGGTGCTGACCACCTTCCAGGTTGGCTTCATGGTGGAAGTAACCATCCATCAGGCCGGCCAGGTTGGCTTTCTGGGCTTCCATGTCTTTACCCAGGGCGTTCGGTACTATGGAGAAGGTATAGGAGATACCATCTTTGGCGTAAGCGAACGGCAGCTTGGCGACGGAAGTCAGGGACGCAACGGCACCCTTCTGATCACGACCGTGCATCGGGTTGGCACCCGGGCCGAACGGCGCACCGGAGCGACGGCCATCCGGGGTGTTACCTGTCTTCTTGCCGTACACCACGTTGGAGGTGATGGTCAGCACGGACTGGGTAGCCACGGCACCACGGTAGGTGTTCAGCTTCTGAATTTTCTTCATGAAGCGCTCGACCAGGTCACAGGCGATGTCATCGACGCGAGCGTCGTTGTTACCGAACTGCGGGTACTCGCCGTCGATTTCGAAGTCGATGGCAACGCCATCTTCGTCACGAACCGGCTTGACCTTGGCGTACTTGATGGCAGACAGGGAGTCAGCTGCCACGGACAGACCGGCGATGCCGCAAGCCATGGTGCGATAGACGTCACGGTCGTGCAGCGCCATCAGGGAGGCTTCGTAGCTGTACTTGTCGTGCATGTAGTGGATGATGTTCAGGGCGGCGACGTATTGCTTGGCCAGCCAGTCCATGAAGTGATCCAGCCTGTCCATCACGTCGTTGTAGTCGAGGTACTCGCCCTTGACCATCTCGGTTTTCGGGCCGACCTGGATCTTGAGCTTCTCGTCCATGCCGCCGTTGATTGCATACAGCATGGTCTTGGCCAGGTTGGCACGAGCACCGAAGAACTGCATCTGTTTGCCGACGATCATCGGGGACACACAGCAAGCGATGGCATAGTCATCGTTGTTGAAGTCCGGACGCATCAGGTCGTCGTTCTCGTACTGAACGGAAGAGGTCTCGATGGATACCTTGGCACAGTACTTCTTGAAACCGACCGGCAGCTTCTCGGACCACAGTATGGTCAGGTTCGGCTCAGGGGACGGGCCCATGGTGTACAGGGTGTTCAGCATACGGAAGCTGTTCTTGGTGACCAGGGTACGGCCATCAACGCCCATACCGGCCAGGGTCTCGGTGGCCCACATGGGGTCGCCGGAGAACAGTGAATCGTATTCAGGAGTACGCAGGAAGCGAACCATGCGCAGCTTCATGACCATGTGGTCCATCAGCTCCTGGGCTTCTTGCTCGGTCAGCAGGCCTTTCTTCAGGTCACGTTCGATGTAGACGTCCAGGAAGCTGGAGGTACGACCGAAGGACATGGCGGCACCGTTCTGGGACTTGACTGCCGCCAGGTAGGCGAAGTAGGTCCACTGCACGGCTTCTTTGGCGGTCTTGGCCGGTACAGAGATGTCGCAGCCATATTTGGCGGCCATCACCTTCATCTGGGCCAGGGCACGGTGCTGCTCGGAGATCTCTTCGCGCAGACGGATGGTGGCTTCCAGGTTGACACCGTTTTCCAGATCGGCCTGCAGGGACTTGAACTGGGCCAGTTTGTCGGCCATCAGGAAGTCGATACCGTACAGGGCAACACGGCGGTAGTCACCGATAATGCGGCCACGGCCGTAGGCATCCGGCAGACCGGTGATGACGCCGGATTTACGGCAGTTCAGGATGTCCTTGGTGTAAACGTCGAACACGCCCTGGTTGTGAGTCTTGCGGTACTCGGTGAAGATCTTCTCGACCATGGGGTCAAGTTGACGGCCGTAGACTTCGCAAGAGGTCTTGACCATCTTGATACCGCCGTTGGCGATGATGGCGCGCTTGAGCGGCTTGTCAGTCTGCAGACCGACGATTTGCTCCAGGCTCTGATCGATATAGCCGGCATCGTGAGCGGTAATGGTGGAGGGCAGGTCGGTATCAAAATCGACCGGCGCGTGAGTGCGGTTCTCGATCTTGATCCCTTCCATGACCTTGTCCCACAGCTTGGTGGTAGCTTCGGTCGCGCCAGCCAGGAAGGACTCGTCACCTTCATACGGGGTGTAGTTCTTCTGGATGAAGTCACGGGTGTTGACAGAGGTCTGCCATTCACCGGCCGCGAAGCCTTCCCATGCTTTTTGGAACTGTTCGTTAAGTTCTGCCATTTTCATTACCTCTCAAGGTATTTATGTGTCTGCCGCCATCCTTAATGATGGCGACGGAAGATAAACCAGTAAGTCAGACCAACCATGACGCCGCCACCAATGATATTACCAAGGGTGACCGGAATGAGGTTGTTTAGGACGAAGTTGGATACGGTCAAGTCGGCGAACGAGGCCGGGTCCTGGCCGATGGCCTGCCAGAATTCCGGGCCTGCTACCGCATGGATGGCGATGCCGACCGGGATCATAAACATGTTTGCGATGCTGTGCTCAAAGCCGGAGGCCACGAACATGGCGACGGGGAGCAGCATCACCATCACCTTGTCGGTGGCAGTGCGGGCACCGAAGGCCATCCACACGGCGAGACACACCATGAGGTTGCAGAGGATGCCAAGGGCCAGGGCCTCGAAGAAGGTGTGGTGGATCTTGTGCTGGGCCACTTTCATGGCGTTCAGTCCCCACTGACCATCCGCCGCCGTGTATTCGGCCGACATGATGATGAGCGCGACTATGATGAGCCCGCCGATGAGGTTGCCAAAGTAGACCAGACCCCAGTTCTTGAACAGCTGAGCCCAGCTGATGCGGTTGGCGGCCTTGGCCACCAGGGTCAGGGTGGTGGAGGTGAACAACTCGGCACCGAGCAGTACGCACAGAATGAGACCGAGGGAGAAACAGAGACCGCCGACCAGCTTGGACATACCCCAGGCCATGCCGCTCGATCCCGTGGTGACGGTGATATAGAAGACGAATGCGATGGCGATGAAAGCACCTGCCGTGATGGCCAGAGGAATGACCTTGTGGGCGGGCTTGGTTGCCTTGGCATAGGTAATGTCTTCAGCCAGCGCGGCTATGGCTTCGGGCTTCAGACAATCAAAGGGAGATTCTGCTTTCAATTCTCAGTACCTGCATATTTTGCCTGTGGAAATCATAACAAAGGGGCTGATCCCCAAAATTGACTCCGATCAAGAATTACAGATTGTGAATGTAATTTTACTACAGGTTTTTTCTTCATCCGGAAGCTTGACTTTACACCAGGTTTCAGGTGAAACAGAAATGGGTCTGTTTTTAATTTCATGATTTTTAAGAATTTATATCTTTCGCATCAAAAAAAGCACCGGCAATGCACCTTTACGCCTCCCGAACATGATGAACCTCGAACTGACAACCCCCTAAGAGGTATTTTTTGTTATTTATTTCATCTTTGAGTAAGGGCCCGCCAAAGCGTAGCCCATAAAACAGAAGGGGCCATCAGGCCCCTTCGTCACACTAGCATATCAGTTCCACGTATGGATTCGTTTGGCTTTTTGCAGTTTCTCGTAGGCCGCGAGCAATTTCTGATGCAGCGGGAACTGGGAGAGGGACAGATCGGCCGCCTCCAGCCCGTGGAAACGCGCCTCGCCGCGGGCATGGGCCCAGGCCTCGGCCAGGGTCTCTTCCCCGAACATGCGGGCGAACACCGGGCGGTACTGCTCGGGGTCACGCTCTTCATCCAGGAACAGCTCGACGCAGGCGCGCAGGGCGCGGTAGTAGTTCGCGCGATCCGCCGGGAACACCGACTGGTTGAACTCCATGGTCCAGTCGATGAGATCCAGCGCGCTTTCCAGCTCACCGGCGGCCAGCGCCAGCATGGCTTTGAGCTCACCGACCCGCAGGGTGTGCAGGGCTGTGCCCTTGGCGGCGGCGATGCCGAGCAGCTCGCGCACCCGGGTGCGCTCGTCGTGACCCTCTTCATCCAGCTGATCAAAGAGTGCCATGTACTGCTCCGCGTCCCACTCCAGGGACGGCAGGGCCAGGATGATTTCCCGCAGGTGGGCGCCCATGGTGTTGTTGGCCAGCAGCAGATCCTCGACCGGATAGATGTCGGACATGCCCGGCACCAGGATGCGGCAGGCGTAGACGCCCAGGTGCTCGTAGTCGGCGATGTAGACCGGCTGCTCCAGCTCGTGGAAGATGCCGATCAGGTGATCGAACTCCTCCTGGGAGCTGCCGCGGAAGTCCCAGTCGGCAAATTCGAAGTCGGACTCCTGCTTGAACAGATCCCAACTGATGAGGCCGGACGAGTCGATGAAGTGGGTCTCCAGGTTGTGGTGATCCGCCACCTGCTCGTTGTCGAATGACGGCGGCACGAAGACGTCCAGATCCTTGAGGCCACGGCCCTGCAGCAGCTCGGTGACGGTCCGCTCGAAGGCGACCTCGAAGCGCGGGTGGGCGCCGAAGGAGGCAAAGCAGGTGCCGTTGCTCGGGTTGAGCAGCACCACGCAGATGACCGGATAACGGCCACCCAGGGAGGCATCGAAGCTGTAGATGGGGAAGCCTTCGGCCTCCAGCGCATCGATGGAGGCCTTGATGCCGGGGTAGCGGGCGATCACCTCGCTCGGGATCTCGGGCAGGCTGATGGCTTCGGCGATGATCTTGTTCTTCACGTGGCGCTCGAACACCTCGGACAAGCCCTGGGTGCGGGCCTCGGTCCTGGTGTTGCCGGCGCTCATGCCATTGGAGACATAGAGGTTGCCGATGATGTTCATCGGGATATAGACGGTCTGATGATCGGACTGACGCTCGAACGGCAGGGCGACTATGCCGCGCTCTTCGTTGCCGGATTGCAGATCCACCAGCATGTCGGCAGTCACTTCGCCATCCGGGTTGTAGAACTTGCGGGTGAAGCTGTCGAGCAGACCGGCAGGCAGTTGGTCACCCTGGATGGGGAACCACTTTTCGTTCGGGTAGTGGACGAAGTCGCCATTCGCTACCTGCTCGCCCAGATAGAAGTCGGCGAAGAAGTAGTTGGTGGAGAGACGCTCGAAATACTCCCCCAGGGCCGACGCCAGGGCCGCCTTCTTGCTGGCTCCCTTGCCGTTGGTGAAGCAGAGGGCGCACTCTTTGTCCCGGATGTGCACGGACCAGACGTTGGGCACTGGGTTGAGCCAGGAGGCCTCTTCGATATCAAACCCCAGGGCCTGCAATTTGGTCTGGAACCGCTCGATGGAGTCTTCCAGCGCCGCGTCCTTGCCGGGAATAAAAGTGTGGTCGGTCATCACAATATCCTGATTTTTAATGGCTCATGTTCGGTCGCAGATAATAGCATGAGTGGCGGGAAAAGCGGCCAGGACAATCCCCTGCCAGGTGCGGGTCTGGTTGCCGTCGGTGGCCGGCATAGTCTGGGTTATTAGCCCTCCTTAACAACATTAAGAAAAAGTAGATTTTTTTATGCCATGCCGCCGTCCATCATGGGGCCGACTTGTTTCTTCGTGGTGACAAGCATCACGCGCTAGCTTTCTGGGCACGGGTCACTTGGCCTCGTCTGCCGTTATCGCCTTCGCCACGATTCACCCATTGGGAGTTGCTATGCCATTCATGACACCACAGATTGATGCCAGGGTGACCAGCCTGGCCCCGGGATTCCGGGCCCTGAGCATCCAGGTCGACGGGGCCACCATGGTCGATCGCAACGTCGGCGCACAGGCGCTGGCGCGGGCCTGCCAATCCGTTGCGGCGGGCGGTGCACCTTGGGCACAGGATCATCTGTCCGCCTGGGGCGAGGTGTTCAAACGCTTCGGTGCCAAGCCCCAGCGGACCCCCTGCTCGGCACAGGCGCTGCTCAAGCGGGTGCAACGGGAGGGCAGCCTGCCCTGCATCGATCCTGTCGTCGATCTCTACAACGCCATCAGCATCGAATACGCCATCCCCGTCGGTGGGGAGGATCTCACCGCTTATGAGGGGTCGCCCCGGTTGATCATTGCCGATGGCACCGAACTGTTTGACACCATGAAGGAGGGGGCCCCTGCCCACGAGACCCCCGAACCTGGCGAGGTGGTCTGGTGTGATGACAGAGGCGTGACCTGTCGCCGCTGGAATTGGCGTCAGGGGACCAGAACCCGGCTCAGCGCCGAGTCCGGGCAGATGTGGTTCATTCTGGAAAGCTTGCCTGAAATGCCGCTGGCGGCGCTGCAGGAGGCCGGTGATCGGCTGATCGAGGGGTTAAGGCAGATGATGCCGGGCGCCCGGATTGAGAGTGTGCTGATAGGAAGCCCAGACGGGGCATGAGGAAAACATAATGGCCACCCTGGGTGGCCATTTTTAATACGCGCTGCTGGGGCGCCGCTGGGCTGCGCTTCCATCTCGTTATCAGCCGATAAACTTGAGTCCCAGAATACCGCCGATGATCAGCAGCAGGCAGAGCACCCGGGCCAGGGTGGCTGGCTCGTTAAACAGCCAGATCCCCATCAACACAGTGCCGACCGCGCCTATGCCGGTCCAGACCACGTAGGCTGTGCCAAGCGGCAGTTGTTTGACCGCCATGGCGAGCAACAGCACGCTCACCCCCATGGCAGCTAGGGTCAGCAGGGTGGGGAGGGGACGGCTGAAACCGTCGGTGTACTTGAGGCCGATGGCCCAGGCGACCTCGAACAGGCCGGCCAGTAGCAGGAGTAACCAGGGCATATGAGTATTCCACGCGGGGCAGGGTCGTCCCTGCGAGTCAAGGAGGCCTTGGGGTCGTCCCCAGGGGGCAGTGGTTGCCAGTCGGACATCATGATGCCTGACCGATGGGGAGTCCGCCAAGCGTGGTAGCCCGGAACCCATGGTTATTGCGGCAAATGACACAGATTATTGCGCAATTCGACTTGCGCCTGTCGCCACAATCCGTAATGTGGACAGACGCATTATTTACACATCATGCTTGTGGCCAATTTGTGAACGGACCCGCGTCCGGCAAGGGATCACGGCGTATGAGACTTCATTTTTACAGCAGCTATCCAGGGTAGGACATTATGAAAAAAGTTGGTTTGGTCGGTTGGCGTGGCATGGTGGGTTCGGTACTGATGAGCCGGATGCAGGAAGAGAAGGATTTTGC
The DNA here is from genome assembly GCF_040908275.1 of Aeromonas sp. R4-3. Taxonomy (NCBI): domain Bacteria; kingdom Pseudomonadati; phylum Pseudomonadota; class Gammaproteobacteria; order Aeromonadales; family Aeromonadaceae; genus Aeromonas; species Aeromonas sp. R4-3. Next base: position 78,767 of record NZ_JBFODK010000033.1, on the reverse strand, counting down.
CCGCATTCAACCCACCTTCTTCACCACCTCCCAGGCCGGTGAGGCCGCCCCCAATTTCGGCGTCGATGCCGGCACCTTGCAGGACGCCTTCGACATCGAGGCGCTGGCCGCACAGGAGATCATCATCACGGCTCAGGGTGGCGACTACACCAAGGATGTCTATCCCCGTCTGCTGGCCTCCGGCTGGCAGGGTTACTGGATTGATGCCGCCTCCTCCCTGCGCATGGAGAAGGACGCCGTCATCATCCTGGATCCGGTCAACGGCGACGTGATCGACGAGGCGCTGGACAAGGGGATCAAGACCTTCGTCGGCGGCAACTGCACCGTCAGCCTGATGCTGCTGGCCCTGGGTGGCCTGTTCAAGGCCGATCTGGTGGAGTGGGTGAGTGTGGCCACCTATCAGGCCGCATCGGGCGGTGGCGCGCGCCACATGCGCGAGCTGGTCACCCAGATGGGGCTGCTGCGTGACGAAGTGGCGGTGGAGCTGGCGGATCCCGCCTCCGCCATCCTGGACATTGAGCGCAAGATCACCGAGAAGACCCGCTCCGGCACCCTGCCGGTGGACAACTTCGGCGTGCCGCTGGCAGGTGGCCTCATCCCCTGGATCGACACCAAGCTCGACAACGGTCAGAGCCGCGAAGAGTGGAAGGGCCAGGCCGAGACCAACAAGATCCTCGGCATCGAAGATGCCGCCATTCCGGTGGATGGCCTCTGCGTGCGCATCGGTGCCCTGCGCTGCCACAGTCAGGCCTTCACCATCAAGCTGAAGAAAGACGTGCCGCTCCCCGAGATCGAGGCCCTGCTGGCCGCTCACAACGACTGGGTCAAGGTGATCCCGAACGATCGCGACATCACGGCCCGCGAGCTGACCCCGGCCGCCGTCACCGGTACCCTCAGCATCCCGGTAGGCCGTCTGCGCAAGCTCAACATGGGCCCGGAATACCTGGCGGCCTTCACCGTGGGTGACCAACTGCTGTGGGGCGCCGCCGAGCCGCTGCGCCGCATGCTCAACATCCTGCTGGCTCGCTGACAGGGGATAGCTCGCAAGGGCACACAATAAGGAAGGCCCGGCCTTTCTTATTGTGTCGGCACAACGAGTGACATAAAAAAACGGCATCCTTGCGGGATGCCGTTTTTTAATTGATCCAGTTTGACTCTTACATGTTTTGTGCTTCGTTTGGCACGATGACAGAGGCGTGATTTCCTTTCGGCCCCTGCTGCAGTTCAAAGTTGACTGCCTGACCCGCTTTCAAGGTCTTGTAACCTTCCATTTGAATCGTGGAGTAGTGAGCGAAGATGTCTTCACCACCGCCTTCCGGACAGATAAACCCAAATCCTTTTGCGTTGTTGAACCACTTGACTGTTCCGGTTGCCATACATCTACATCCTTTTATTGATTACCCTGAAGTCGTTGAGTAACCTGCGCCAGCCTTATATAACTAGAGCATCACCCCGTAGCAGACGGGCGCCGATTAGCAAGTAACCAATCTAGTCCAACTTTTAAGCGAGTCAAGAAGTTGTTAACAACCGATGTGATCTGGTTAACAAGTCTATTGACAATCTTGAGCGAGACGGTAGTAATCTAGAGGTACCAAAGCGCAACTATGAGCAAGCAGAAAGAACTCTTTGCTAATGAAGAGATTGCAGAAGCAGAGAAAACGAAGCTGCAACCGCCACCCATGTACAAGGTCGTCTTGAACAACGATGACTACACACCGATGGAATTCGTGGTGGAGGTGCTGCAAAGGTTCTTTGGTATGGATCTGGAGAAGGCCACTCAGGTCATGCTGAGCGTGCATTATAGTGGTAAGGGAGTCTGCGGCACATTTACCGCCGAGATTGCCGAGACCAAAGTGGTCCAGGTCAACACCTATTCACGTAACAACGAACATCCACTGCTATGTACCATGGAAAAGGCTTGAATCTGATGACTTGATGGCGATAACGACACCGCATTGTTGCTGTACTGAGGGGAGGTGCCTATGTTGAACAAAGATCTAGAAAAGACGCTGAACGAGGCTTTCAAACTGGCCCGTGACGAGCGCCACGAATTCATGACCGTCGAGCACCTGTTGTTAGCCCTGCTGGATAACAGCTCAGCCCATGAGGCGCTGAGTTCGTGTGGTGCGGATGTGGAGCAGATGCGCAAGGAAATTCGCGCATTCATCAATCAAACGACCCCGCTCATCCCCCGCGATGACGAAGACAGAGAAACCCAACCGACCCTTGGTTTTCAGCGCGTGTTGCAACGTGCCGTGTTCCATGTCCAGTCGTCGGGCAATACCGAGGTAAGCGGCGCCAATGTGCTGGTCGCCATCTTCAGCGAGCAAGAGTCCCAGGCCGCCTACTTCCTGAAAAAAGCCGAAATAAGCCGCCTGGATGTGGTGAACTTTCTCTCCCACGGGGTGCGCAAAGACAGCAAGCCCGAGAGTGGCGGCAACAATGCCGAGTCCGATGATGAGGTCTCGTCCGCCCAGATCGAGAGCTTCGCCACCAACCTCAACCAGCTGGTGCTGGAGGGGCGCATCGACCCGCTGATCGGTCGCGATCAGGAGCTGAGTCGCACCATCCAGGTGCTCTGCCGTCGGCGCAAGAACAATCCCTTGCTGGTGGGGGAGGCTGGCGTGGGCAAGACCGCCATCGCCGAGGGGCTCGCCTATCGTATCGTCAAGGGTGACGTGCCCGAGGTGATAGCTAACAGCACTATATATTCCCTGGACATGGGCTCCCTGCTGGCAGGCACCAAGTACCGCGGTGACTTCGAGAAGCGTCTCAAGGTGCTGCTCAAGCAGATCGAACGCCAGGAAGGGGCCATCCTCTTCATCGACGAGATCCACACCATCATTGGGGCGGGTGCAGCCTCCGGCGGTCAGCTGGATGCGGCCAACCTCATCAAGCCACTGCTCTCCAATGGCTTGCTGCGCTGTGTGGGATCCACCACTTATCAGGAATATTCCCAGATCTTCGAAAAAGATCGGGCTCTGGCGCGCCGTTTCCAGAAGATCGACATCGTCGAGCCGAGCATAGACGACACCACCCGTATCCTGATGGGGCTCAAGAGCCGCTATGAGGCGCACCATGGCGTGCGTTATACCGTCAAGGCCATCCGTGCCGCGGTCGAGCTCTCCGCCAAGTACATCAACGACCGCCACCTGCCGGACAAGGCCATCGACGTGATCGACGAGGCGGGGGCGGGGCAACGTTTGTTGCCGGTCAGCAAGCGTAAAAAAGTGATCAATGTGCCGGAGATCGAGGCCATAGTCGCGAAGATTGCCCGCATCCCGGAGAAATCAGTCTCCTCTTCCGACAAGGAGGTGCTGAAGAACCTGGAGCGCAACCTCAAGATGGTGGTGTTCGGCCAGGACAAGGCCATCACCGTATTGACCGATGCCATCCGGCTGTCACGCTCCGGCCTTGGCAACGAGCGTCGCCCTGTGGGCTGCTTCCTGTTTGCCGGCCCGACCGGGGTGGGCAAGACCGAAGTAACCCAGCAGCTCGGCAAGGCGCTCGGGGTCGAGGTGCTGCGCTTTGATATGTCCGAATATATGGAGCGCCATACCGTTTCCCGCCTGATTGGGGCACCTCCCGGTTATGTGGGCTTCGAGCAGGGCGGCTTGCTGACCGATTCTGTGCTCAAGCATCCCCATTCGGTGGTGCTGCTGGACGAGATAGAGAAGGCGCACCCGGATGTCTTCAATCTGCTGCTGCAAGTGATGGACAACGGTACCCTGACGGACAACAACGGGCGCAAGGCCGATTTTCGCAACGTGATCCTGGTGATGACCACCAACGCGGGGGTGCAGGAGACCCAGCGCAAGTCCATTGGCTTCCAGCAGCAGGACATGAGTCACGATGCCATGGCGGTGATCAACAAGACGTTCAGTCCGGAGTTCCGCAACCGGCTCGATCACACCATCTGGTTCAACCATCTGGACATGACGGTGATCCATCAGGTCGTCGACAAGTTCATCGTCGAACTGCAGGTACAGCTGGATGCCAAAGGGGTATCACTTGAAGTATCTGAAGAGGCGCGCCACTGGTTGGCCGAGAAGGGTTATGATCGGGCAATGGGTGCAAGACCCATGGGACGGGTCATTCAGGAGCACCTCAAGAAGCCGTTGGCCAATGAGATCCTGTTCGGCTCACTGGTCGATGGCGGAGTGGTGAGAGTGGAGCTGGTGAATAACAGCCTCAGCTTTGACTTCCAGGTCAATGTTGAAGCTGTCTCTCACTAAATGTGATTGAGGCCAGAAACGACAAAAAACCCCAGCCGAGAGGCTGGGGTTTTTTGCTGAATTCCTGGCTTAGCGAGAGCGGAAAACAATACGTCCCTTGGAGAGATCGTACGGAGTCAGAGCCACCGTTACTTTGTCCCCAGTCAGGATACGGATGTAGTTTTTGCGCATCTTGCCGGAAATATGAGCGATAACCACGTGACCATTTTCCAGTTCCACACGGAACATGGTATTGGGCAAGGTTTCGAGAATGGTACCCTGCATCTCAATACTGTCTTCTTTAGCCATTGAATCCTCTTGATAAGCCACAACAAAAAACCGCTGGATCATGCCGGATTTAAGGCTATGTGTAAAGTTTACTCGGGCTTGGTGTCGATATTTTTCCATTCTCCCTGCACCAGCAGCTCGTGGGGCAGGTATTGGCGTTTGTAATTCATCTTGCGACAGGCCTCCACCAGATAGCCCAGATACAGCCAGCTGCGACCCGTGCGCCTGGCTAGTTCCAACTGGCTCAGAATGGCAAAGGTGCCCAGAGAGCGGTCAGCATAGTCAGGATCGAAGAAGGTATACATGGCGCTCATGGAGTGGGGTAGCAGGTCCGTGGTGGCCACCCCGATGAGGCGTCCCTCTTTGCGTATCTCCATGTAGAGCGGTGGCATCCAGTCGCAGTGCAGGAATCCCTTGTACTGGGTCCGACTCGGCGGGTACATGCTGCCATCGTGGTGGCGCTCGCGGATGTAGCGCTCATAGAGCTGGTAATACTCGGGTTTATCGTCGTAACTCAGCACCAGCTCGAGATCCCGGTTCAGCTGACGCACGCGTTTCTGACTGCGGTTCGGCACGAAACGCTCGCTGTGGATGCGCAGTGACTGGCAGGCACTGCAGGCCGGGCAATGGGGGCGATAGATGTCGTTGCCACTGCGCCTGAATCCTGCCGTCAGCAGTCGCTCATAACCGGCAGCATTGAGCAGCTCATGATCCATCAGTACCAGCAACTGCTCCTGCTCATGGCCGAGGTAGCTGCACGGGTGTCTGGGGGTCAGGCCTACCTTGAGGATCACTTCTTCTGTCATAGGCTGATTCTCCTCTGCTGCCAGCAACCGTCCTGCAGTGGTTGCCTGGTCAGGCGCGCCAATGTGGTCAGAAACCGGCTTCTTGGCCACTCCTGGACCCCCAGGGTGGCCAGGAAGTCGTTCTGCATCTGGCAATCGATGAGGGCACCCCAATGGCGTGAAAAGTGACGACAGAGCGCCACCATGGCCAGTTTGGCGCCGTTATCGATGCGGCTGAACATGGATTCGCCGCAGAAGAGGCGGCCAAGGGAGAGGCCGTAGAGCCCCGCCTGCAACTCCCCGTCCTGCCAGATCTCGACGGAGTGGGCATGGCCCAGGCGGTGCAACTGCCGATAGGCGTCGATCATGGGGGCGCTTATCCAGGTGCCGCTGGCGCTGCGACGGGGGGCGGCGCAGGCCGCTATCACCTCATCGAAGGCACTATCGACGGTAATGTCGAAGGGGGTGCGGCGCAGATACTTCTGCAGGCTGCGCCCTATGTGCAGCTCATCGGGCACTATCACCCCCCTGGGATCCGGCGACCACCACAGCAGTGGCTGGTGTGGCTCATTCCACGGAAAGATCCCGCTGTGATAAGCTGCCAGCAATCGAGCAGGAGAGAGATCTCCCCCAATCGCCAGCAGGCCATTGGGCTCTTCCAGCGCATGGCTGGGGGAGGGAAACCAGCACAGCTCATCATCCAGTTCGGTGAGATAGCGAGACATAAGACAGAGGTTCACAGATGAAGGCCATTATCCTGATAGTATCCAGCTTGCTGGGCTTTGTCACGGCGCCCGCCTGGGCCGCACCCTATGAGCGCAATACGGCGCGCCCCGTCGATCAGGTGGTGTTTGGCCAGGTGGATACGGTGCGCAACATCACCCAGCGCCAGGTGCTGGAATCCGAGCATACCGGCTGGAAAACCCTGGGGGGGGCCGTGCTGGGGGGGCTGCTCGGCAACCAGTTTGGCGGCGGTCATGGGCGGGAGATAGCCACCGCCGTGGGGGCATTGGCGGGGGCGGCCGCGGTGCAGCACTACCAGTCAGGGGGCAGCGTGGTGGAGAACAAGCTGGTGGAGCTGCTAATCCGCAACGAGCAAGACGGGCTTATCAACGTGATCCAGGATTACGATCCGGCCATGGTGTTTGCGAGGGGGGACAAGGTGCGCATCCTCTATTTCAGCGATGGGGTGCGGGTCGACAAGACCTATTGAGGAAACCCGTGGCGGCAGGGATGGCGTGCTGAGAAGGAATAACCCGGCGGCCGCAAAGGGCGCCGGGCGGTACTACACGGAGCGTCTCACTCGAGACGTGCTCAGGCGTCCTGGGAGACTATCTTGTCACGACCCGTGTTCTTTGCCTGATACAGCTGGCGATCTGCCTCGCAGAGCGCCTCGTCCATGGAGAGCCGCCCGACATTGATGACGCCAAAACTGGCGCGCACGAACAGCGGCACTTCCCGTGACAGCGGCTGCTGACGCAGCTGTTGGCGCAGCCCTTCCAGCCGCTTGAGCAGCACGGGAACCGGGCAATGGGGCACCATCAGGGCAAACTCCTCTCCGCCGAAGCGGGCTATCATGGCATCCGGGAAGAACTGGGAGAGCAACCGGGTCAGGTGGCAGAGCAGCTCATCGCCGATGGCATGGCCCCAGTGATCGTTGACCTGCTTAAAATGATCCACATCGAGTACGCACAGGGCGAGCTGCGCCTGCTGACGCTGATGCTCCTCGAACCACTTCTGCCCCTCGTTGAACCAGTAACGCCGGTTGTAGAGCCCGGTCAGGTAGTCGCGATTGGCGGATTCCTGGATGCTGTTGAACTGCTCAAGGGCCTCCAGATTGTGGCTGACCCGGCACTGCAGCTCCTCGGGCTCGAACGGCTGGTTGAGAAAATCGTTCGCCCCCTGCTTGAGGTAGCGGGCAGAGAGGCCGTGCTTGTCCGACACCGAGATGCCGATGATGGCGAGCTGCTGCTTGCTGTAGCGCTCCCGCAGCATCCGCACCAGGCTGATGCCGTCGATTTCCGGCATGTAGTAATCCACCAGCATCAGGCGAATGGCCGGGTGCTGCTCGAGCAGGGCCAGGGCATCCCGGGCGCAGGTTGCCTCGTGCACCAGCAGCAGTTGCTTGCGCAGCTGGGCGGCGGTGCGATGACGGGAAGTGAGCGAATCATCGACCACCAGCACTTCTATGGCCTGGTTGAGGTAGAGGCGGTGCACCAGGCTGACGGCGTATTGCAGGGAGTGCCGTGAATCCTTCATCACGTAATCCAGCACCCCGGCCTCCAGCCAGGCTTCCCGTTTCTCCTCGCTGATGTCGGCGGTGAGGATCACCACGGGCAACCCTCGCGCCAGCAACACGTTGACGGCTTCTCCGCTCGGGGCATCCGGCAGGGTGAGATCCACCAGAGCTACCACGTACTCTTCTCCCTGGCAGTCACGGGCGCCCTCCAGGGTATCGAACGCATCTATCTCCAGCCCGGTTTGCTGCGCAATGGCCTGGGTCAACATGCGGCGCACCGTCAGGCTGTCTTCCACAATCAATATTTTCCGTTTCATCCGGCTCCTTAAAAGAAAAGGGCATGCCACTTGGCATGCCCTTTATATCCTTGTGCTTATTGTGCGTCCAGATATCGCTCGGCATCCAGGGCTGCCATGCAGCCGGTACCGGCTGAGGTGATCGCCTGACGGTAAACGTGGTCGGCCACGTCGCCGGCGGCAAACACGCCCGGGATGCTGGTCTGGGTCGCGAAGCCTTCCAGGCCGCCACGGACCTTGAGGTAGCCGTTTTCCATCGCCAGCTGGCCTTCGAAGATCTGGGTGTTGGGCTGGTGACCTATGGCGATGAAGACCCCCATCAGCGGCAGCTCGGAGGTGGCGTCGTCCCGGGTGCTGCGCAGGCGCACGCCGGTCACGCCCATGTTGTCACCCAGCACCTCGTCCAGGGTCTGGTGAGTGTGCAGCACTATGTTGCCGCTCTCGACCTTGTCATTGAGGCGCTTGATCAGGATCTTCTCGGCGCGGAACTCGTCGCGGCGGTGGATCAGGTGCACCTTCTTGGCGATGTTGGCCAGATAGAGCGCCTCTTCCACGGCGGTGTTGCCGCCGCCGACCACGGCCACTTCCTGGTTGCGGTAGAAGAAACCGTCACAGGTGGCACAGGCGGAGACGCCACGGCCCTTGAAGGACTCCTCGGAAGGCAGCCCCAGGTACTTGGCGGAGGCGCCGGTGGCGATGATGAGCGCGTCGCAAGTGTATTCACCGTTGTCACCCTTGAGACGGAAGGGGCGCTGGGTCAGCTCCACTTCATTGATGTGATCAAAGAGGATGCGGGTATCGAATTTTTCCGCATGCTCTTTCATGCGCTCCATCAGGGCCGGGCCGGTCAGCCCTTCCGCGTCACCTGGCCAGTTTTCCACCTCAGTGGTGGTGGTCAGCTGACCACCTTGCTGCATGCCGGTGATGAGCAGGGGATTGAGGTTGGCGCGGGCGGCGTAGACGGCGGCGGTGTAACCCGCCGGGCCTGACCCCAGGATCAGCAGTTTGCTATGAATGACTTGGCTCATGATGTGATTTCCGAGACGTGATGAGTTTGCGCGATTGTAGGTAATTCGTGATCCGGGGTCAAAGGCCAGGGCATCGATTGTGGCAATCGCCAAAGAGGGGGGAGGGTGGCCGGATTGCGCCATAAAAAAACCGCCCATCGCGGGCGGATTTTCACTCATCGACGCACCCTTGCGGGGGCGGGATCAGTTCAACAGGGTCAGGGGATCCGTGTAGGCCAGGTTGTGCGCCACGGCGACCTCCTTGCAAGTGATCTTGCCCGCCATCACGTTCAGGCCGTGCAACAGGTGGGGATCGCTGAGCAGTGCACCGCGATAACCCTGTTCCGCCAGCTTGATGATGAAGGGCAGGGTGGCGTTGTTGAGGGCCACGGTGGAGGTGCGGGCCACGGCGCCTGGCATGTTGGCCACGCAGTAGTGCACCACCTCGTCGACGATGAAGGTGGGATCCTCATGGGTGGTGGCGTGAGAGGTCTCGACGCAGCCGCCCTGATCGATGGCCACGTCCACGATGGCGGAGCCCGGCTTCATGCGTGCAATGTGGTCACGGCTGACAAGTTTTGGCGCAGTGGCGCCCGGCACCAGCACGCCGCCGATGACCAGATCCGCCGCCAGCAGGTGGCGCTCCAGGGTCTCGCGATTGGAGTAGACCACCTTGGCCGCCCCCTGGAACTCGCTGTCGAGACGGCGCAGGGTGTCGATGTTGTTGTCGAGTATGGTCACGTCGGCACGCAGGCCGATGGCCATGCGGGCTGCGTTGGAACCCACCACGCCACCGCCGATGATCACCACCTTGGCCGGTTCGACTCCGGGCACGCCGCCGAGCAGCATGCCGCTACCCCCGCGGGACTTCTCCAGCGCCTGGGCGCCGGCCTGAATAGACATGCGTCCTGCCACTTCCGACATGGGTGCCAGCAGGGGCAGACCGCCACGGCCGTCGGTGACTGTCTCGTAGGCGATGCAGACGGCGCCGCTGTCGACCAGCTCCCGGGTCTGGGCCAGGTCTGGCGCCAGGTGCAGGTAGGTAAAGAGAGTCTGGCCCGGACGCAGCATGGCGCGCTCGACCGCCTGGGGTTCCTTGACCTTGACGATCATCTCCGCCTTGGCGAAAACGTCTGCTGCGGAGGCCAGGATCTCGGCTCCGGCAGCCAGATAATCTGCGTCACTGAAGCCAATGCCATTTCCTGCGCCGCTTTGGACGAAAACGGTATGGTTTCGTGCTGTCAGTTCACGTACACTGGCCGGAACCATGCCTACGCGATATTCATGGTTTTTTATTTCCTTAGGTACACCGATAATCATGCTATCCCTCGTCTATCGATTGGTGGTTTATGTTGCCCAGATGTTAAGCAACATTTGCGCCTAGTATATTCAGGTATTGACAGGATTTGTGACCATTATTATAAAATGACTGGTGATTCTTACCAAAAAATAGCCAAAGGATGGAATTAAATGATGGAAGCTAAGAGTCGGCTAAAGGATTTGGACAGGATTGACCGCAACATTCTGAATGAACTGCAAAAGGATGGCAGGATTTCGAACGTTGAGTTGTCCAAACGAGTTGGCCTGAGTCCCACACCGTGTCTGGAACGGGTTCGTCGCCTCGAGCGTCAAGGCTATATCGAAGGATATGCCGCTATTCTGAACCCTCATTATCTGGATGCGTCTCTGCTGGTGTTCGTGGAAATTACCCTCAATCGTGGCGCCCCCGACGTGTTCGAACAGTTCAACAAGGCTGTTCAGGTGCTCGAAGAGATCCAGGAGTGCCATCTGGTGTCCGGTGATTTCGACTATCTGCTCAAGACCCGCGTCAGCGACATGTCGGCCTATCGCCGCCTGCTGGGGGAAACCCTGCTGCGTCTGCCCGGCGTCAATGACACCCGTACCTATGTGGTCATGGAAGAGGTCAAGCAGAGCAGCCGTCTGGTGATCAGCACCCGATAAGCGGGATTGTGCTGTGACTTGCAAGCACCACGACGAGTCACGATAGTCAGAAACGAGCGGCCGGTCCGCTCGTTTCTTCTTATTACTGTATTCATGGCCCCGCCCTCAGGCACTGGCTGACAATCGGTGGGCTTTTCAGGGATACTAGGCCCCCTATCCCCGCATTACATGTTTTCAGAAAGGAGCCGGAGTTTGGCCGATAAAAAGCTGTTTACTCCTTTGTCAGGTACGCAACGGATCTTCGAGGCCGTCTTGATCGCCATCACGCTGATGGCTGCCTATCTCTTGCTTGCCCTGTTGACCTACCATCCCGCCGATCCCGGTTGGTCCCAGACCTCCTGGCAGGGAGAGGTGAAGAACCTGGCGGGCAGCGCCGGGGCCTGGCTCGCCGACATCACCATGTTCACCTTCGGGGCCTTCTCCTATCTGGTGCCTCCTCTGGTGGTGCTGCTCGGCTGGAGCCTGTTCTGGCGCCCGAGCCGGCTGCTGGAGGTGGACTATCTCACCCTGTCGGTGCGTATTATCGGCTTCGTCCTGACGGTGCTCGGCATGTCGGCGATTGCCAGCATGAACTTCAATGACTTGCAGAATTTCTCCGCAGGCGGCCTGGTGGGGGACGTGATCGCGTCCGCCGTGGTGCCCCTGTTTGGCGGGGTCGGGGCCAACCTGATGCTGCTCTGCTTCGTGGCAACCGGCATCACCCTGTTCACCGGCTGGTCCTGGCTCACCATAGTCGAGCGGATCGGTGCCACCTGCACCGGCAGCATCAGCGCCATCTACCATTTCCCCACCACCTTGGGTCGCTGGCTGACCGGCGGCTGGCGCCAGCCCCGTTTTGAGGGGCCGGATCCCCTGCTGGAAGGGGGCGTGGGCGCTCTGGATCTCGACGAGGAAGAGGACGAGCCCCATAGCAGCTGGACGCGCAACCCCAAGACCAAGGGGAGCCAGAAGTCAAAATCAGACGAATGGCTGCCGGAGCTCGATGACGATACCTTCCAGTTCGATCCGCAATTCGATGATGAAGAGGACGAGCCGGCGCCCGTGGCCAGACCCAAGCGCGCCGCCGTTGCCCATGCCCGCCGTCAGCCGGCCCTGGCCGATGACGGGGACGACGAGCTCGATCTGCCCTGGGCGGAAGGGGAGGAGGCAGCCGCCGCGCCTGCGGTCGCCGCACCGGTCAAGCCCAAGCGTCGCCCCCAGCCCGCCATGGCGCCGCTGCCGAGCATAGATCTGCTGGACAGACCGCCCGCCAAGACCCAGATGATGAGCAAGGACGAGCTGGACCGCATGGGCCGGCTGGTGGAGGCGAAACTCGCCGACTACAACGTGCAGGCCAAGGTGGTCGGCGTCTATCCGGGCCCGGTGATCACCCGCTTTGAGCTGGATCTGGCGCCGGGCATGAAGGCGAGCAAGATAACCAACCTGTCGCGGGACTTGGCCCGCTCCCTCTCCGCCAGCAGCGTGCGGGTGGTGGAGGTTATCCCGGGCAAGACCTTCGTCGGCATCGAGCTGCCCAACCGGGTGCGCCAGACCGTCTACCTGCGTGAGACCCTGGACTGCGAGGCCTTCTCTGGCAGCCACAATCCGCTGACCATGGGACTGGGGCAGGACATCGCGGGGGAACCCGTGGTGGTCAACCTCGCCAAGATGCCCCACCTGCTGGTGGCCGGTACCACGGGCTCCGGCAAGTCGGTGGGGGTCAACACCATGATCATCTCCATGCTCTACAAGTCATCCCCCGATGATCTGCGCTTCATCATGATCGACCCCAAGATGCTGGAGCTCTCGGTCTACGAAGGTATCCCCCATCTGCTGACCGAGGTGGTCACCGACATGAAGGACGCCGCCAACGCCCTGCGCTGGTGCGTAGGAGAGATGGAGCGTCGCTACAAGCTGATGTCCGCGGTCGGGGTGCGCAACCTCAAGGGTTACAACGACAAGGTGCTGGCCGCGGCCGCCGAGGGCGAGCCCCTGCGGGATCCCCTGTGGCGTCCGGGTGACTCCATGGATCAGATGCCGCCTGAGCTCGAGAAGCTGCCCCACATAGTCGTAGTGGTGGACGAGTTCGCCGACATGATGATGATCGTCGGCAAGAAGGTGGAAGAGCTGATTGCCCGTATCGCCCAGAAGGCGCGGGCGGCCGGTATTCACCTCATTTTGGCGACCCAGCGCCCCTCTGTGGATGTCATTACCGGCCTCATCAAGGCCAACATCCCGACCCGGATCTCCTTCCAGGTGTCGAGCAAGATCGACTCCCGTACCATCCTGGATCAGGGCGGCGCCGAATCCCTGCTCGGCATGGGTGACATGCTCTACATGCCGGCCGGTACCTCCAACCCGACCCGGGTCCACGGCGCCTTCGTCGATGACCACGAGGTGCACAAGGTGGTGGCGGACTGGAAACTGCGCGGCGAGCCGAACTACATCGAGGAGATCCTCTCCGGTGAGTCGGACGGCGAGGGCGGTGGCGGCGAGTACGGCGGCGGTGGTGACGAGGAGCTGGATCCTCTGTTCGACGAGGCGGTGGCCTTCGTGGTGGAATCCCGCCGTGGCTCGACCTCCAGCGTGCAGCGCAAGTTCAAGATTGGTTACAACCGGGCGGCCCGTCTCATCGAGCAGATGGAAAACCAGGGCATCGTCAGCTCTCCGGGGGGCAACGGCCAGCGCGACGTGCTGGCACCGCCTCCGGTGCGTGATTAAGCCTTCATATCATCCTGGCCATGTCTGCGGACATGGCCTTTTATCTGACCCTCTTCAACGGGAATCGCGATGAAAAAAGCATTATTGATGGGTTCTGTACTGTTGCTCGCCAGCAGCCAGGTGTGGGCCGATGCGGCCAGCGATCTCAAGCAGAAGCTGACGGGCGTCAGCCTGTTCTCGGCCAAGTTTGCCCAGACCGTCTATGACAGCAAGGGCAAGGAGCTGCAGAAGGCGAGCGGCTCCCTGCTGGTGCAGCGCCCGAATCGCTTCAACTGGCACACCACTGCCCCGGACGAGAGCCTGATAGTGGCGGACGGCAAGGATGTGTGGGTCTATGACCCCTTCGTCGAGCAGGTCACCGCCCTCAAGATGAAGGATGCGGTGCTCAACACCCCCTTCGTGCTGATCGCCGGCAACGATATCGGGCTCTGGAAGAACTACGACGTGACCCAGCAGGGGGACGTCTACACAGTCACCAGCCGCAACAAGGATGAGCTTATTGCCTCCTTTCGCATCACCTTCGACCGTCAGAACAACATCAGCCGGTTCGATGTGAAAGAGGCCCAGGGGCAGTGGAGCGAATTCACCTTGAGCAACTTCAACCGCAAGCCGGTGCTAAAGGGCAACGAGTTCGTGTTCAAGATACCCAAGGGGGTCGCACTGGACGATCAGCGCTGATGAGCCCTCTCTCTTTGGATCTCCGGTCGGGCCGTCATCCGCTGACGGCCCCTCGGGGGCTCTCAACCAAGATGAGCAAGCGCTCTTTGGAATCATCGTCGGAGCGCCTCTCACCGGCGGCCGGCGTGGCACTGGACGGTTAACGCAGATGAGCAACTTGTCCCTGGATTTCTCGTCGGACTTTCGTCCGCTGGCGGCCAGGATGCGGCCGCAGAACCTGGATCAATACATAGGCCAGCAGCACATCCTGGGGGCCGACAAACCCCTGCGCAAGGCGATCCTGGCGGGGCACTGCCACTCCATGATCCTGTGGGGGCCGCCCGGTACCGGCAAGACCACCCTCGCCGAGCTGATGGCCCACTACTGCCAGGCCGAGGTGGAGCGGCTCTCCGCGGTCACCTCCGGCATCAAGGAGATCCGCGCCGCCATCGACAAGGCGAAGGAGAACAGCTGGCGCGGGGTGCGCACCATCCTCTTCGTCGATGAGGTGCACCGCTTCAACAAGAGCCAGCAGGATGTGTTCCTGCCTCACATCGAAGACGGCACCATCACCTTCATCGGCGCTACCACCGAAAACCCCTCGTTCGAACTCAACAACGCACTGCTCTCCCGGGCCCGGGTCTACCTGCTGAAAAGGCTGGAGGAAGACGACATCCTCGCCATGCTCGATCAGGCGATGACAGACCCCCGTGGCCTCAATGACCCTAGCCTCACCTTTGCCCCCGGGGTGAAGGTGGCGCTGGCCAAAGCCGTGGATGGGGACGGGCGCAAGTCCCTCAACTACCTGGAGCTGTTGGCCGACATGGCCGAGACCAATGGGGCAGGGGAGAAGGTGATCGACAGCGCCCTGCTCGCCGCCGTGGTGGGGGAGCACGTGGCACGTTTTGACAAGGGCGGGGATCACTTCTACGACCTCATCTCGGCGGTGCACAAGTCCATTCGCGGCTCGGCGCCGGATGCGGCCCTCTACTGGTATGCCCGCATGGTGAGTGCCGGTTGCGATCCCCTCTATATTGCCCGCCGCTTGCTGGCGATTGCCTCGGAAGACGTGGGCAACGCCGATCCCCGTGCCATGCAGGTGGCGCTGTCTGCCTGGGACTGCTTCCATCGGATAGGCCCGGCGGAAGGGGAGCGGGCCATCGCCCAGGCCATCGTCTACCTCGCCTGCGCCCCCAAGAGCAATGCTGTCTACACCGCCTGGAAGGCGGCGCTCAATGACGCCAAAAACCTGCCCGATTTCGAGGTGCCGCCGCACCTGCGCAACGCGCCGACCAAGCTGATGAGCGAGCTTGGCTATGGTGCCGAGTACCGCTACGCCCACGACGAACCCGGCGCCTATGCCGCCGGCGAGGAGTACTTCCCGCCTGAACTGGCTGGCAAGCACTACTACCAGCCCACCGAACGGGGTCTCGAGAAGCAGATCGCCCAGAAGCTCGACTATCTGCGCGAGCTGGACCGCCAAAGCCCGCTCCAAAGAGAGAAGTAAGGGCGCCTTGCCCGGGCAGCATGGCGATCCCTCGGATCGGCGAAGATAAGCCTGCCGATGCCGTCAAACTTGGCAAAAACGACAGCAATACGCCCTGTTCGGGCGGGGGGGCGGTCTGCTACACTGCCCCTCTGACCCCGCTTGTCTTGGCCTTGCACCATCTTCTTGATTTAGAAGGCCCGATTCCGAAGACATAGGGGGGCGCCAACCGATGTTAACTTCCGGATCTGTTTTCTCGCCAGGGCGGATGACCCAGGCCCAGATCCCATTAAAAAAAGTAGGTAAACCATGCTGGATCCCAAATATCTGCGCAGCGATATCGAAGAGGCCGCCGCTCGTCTGGCTGCACGTGGCTACGCGCTGGACGTAGCGGCTGTCAACGCTCTGGAAGAGAAACGCAAGGATCTGCAGTCCCGTACCCAGGAGCTGCAGGCCGAGCGCAACGCCCGCTCCAAGTCCATCGGTGAGGCTGCCCGTCGCGGCGAAGATGTTGCTCCCCTCAAGGCCGAGGTGACCAAGATCAACGACGAGCTGGAGACCAGCAAGGTCGCGCTCGAGGCACTGCTGGCCGACATCAAGGCCATCTCCGACGCCATCCCCAACCTGCCGAGCGACACCACCCCGGTGGGCCGCGACGAGAACGACAACGTGGAAGTGCGCCGCTGGGGCACCCCGCGCGAATTCAGCTTCCCGGTGCGCGATCACATCGATCTCGGCGAAGCGGCCAAGGGCGTGGACTTCAAGAACGGCGTCAAGCTCTCCGGTGCCCGCTTCGTGGTGATGAAGGGTCAGATTGCCCGCCTGCACCGCGCCCTGGCGCAGTTCATGCTGGACCTGCACACCCTGCAGCACGGCTACACCGAATGCTACGTGCCCTACCTGGTGAACCCGGACAGCCTGTACGGCACCGGCCAGCTGCCCAAGTTCTCCCAGGACCTGTTCAACACAGGTATCGAGGGCGAAGGGGAAGACGAGGGCAAGGTGCGCAAGTTCTCCCTGATCCCGACCTCCGAAGTGCCGCTCACCAACATGGCCCGCGACGAGATCTTCGACGAGCAGGAACTGCCCATCAAGATGACGGCTCACAGCCCCTGCTTCCGCTCCGAAGCCGGCTCTTATGGCCGTGACACCCGGGGTCTGATCCGCATGCACCAGTTCGACAAGGTCGAGATGGTCCAGCTGGTGCACCCGGAGAAGTCCTGGGATGCGCTGGAAGAGATGGTGGGTCACGCCGAGAAGGTGCTGCAGTTGCTGGAGCTGCCCTATCGCGTGATGGCGCTCTGTACCGGTGACATGGGCTTCTGCGCCGCCAAGACCTACGATCTGGAAGTCTGGCTGCCGGCTCAGAACACCTACCGCGAGATCTCCTCCGTCTCCAACTGCACCGACTTCCAGGCGCGCCGCATGCAGGCCCGCGTGCGTGTCGACGGCAAGCCGCAGCTGCTGCACACCCTGAACGGCTCCGGCCTGGCGGTGGGCCGCACCCTGGTGGCGGTGATCGAGAACTACCAGCAGGAAGACGGCCGCATCGCCATCCCGGCGGCGCTGCAGTCCTACATGGGCGGCCTGACCCACATAGGGTAAGCGCCTCTTGCTGAACACAACGCCATGGCCATGCCATGGCGTTGTGCATTTGGGCGCCAGTCGCCCCCCGGCAGGGGAGAGGAGCGGTCTCCTTCGGCGCTCCATTGAACCTTTAACACATTTTTATCAAGCATTGCGCAATCGTTTTTGTTAGACTGCGCCGCAATTTCGCAGGACATCTTTTTCTATGGTCTGGATTGATTACGCCATCATCGGCATCGTCGGTTTCTCTGCCCTCATCAGCCTGGTGCGCGGCTTCCTGAAGGAAGCCATGTCCCTCGTCACCTGGTTCGTCGCCTTTTTCATTGCCAGCCATTTCTATCCCGATCTCGCCATCTACTTCACCTCCTTCTCCGACGCTATGGTGCGCAACGGCCTGGCCATCGCCGCCCTCTTCGTGGCGACCCTGATCCTGGGGAGCGTGGTCAACTACGTGGTGGGCCTGCTGGTGGAAAAGACGGGACTCTCCGGCACGGATCGGGTGCTGGGTGTCTGTTTTGGCGCCATTCGCGGGGTACTGATCGTCAGTGCCCTGCTGTTTTTTATGGATACCTTCACCAGCCTCTCCCAGAGCGACTGGTGGGTGGCGTCCAGACTGGTTCCCGAGTTCAAGCCGGTGATCCAGTGGTTTTTCGGGTTCATGCTGAACTCGTCCAGTTTTCTTCAACAGGTACAGTGACTTCGAGGTAGCAAAGACATGTGCGGTATTGTCGGTATAGTTGGCACCACCCCCGTCAATCAGGCCCTCTACGACGCCTTGACGGTGTTGCAGCACAGGGGACAGGATGCCGCCGGGATCGTGACCATTGACAGTGGAAACTTCCGGCAACGCAAGGCCAACGGCCTGGTGAAGGATGTGTTTGAAGTGCGCCACATGCAGCGACTGAAGGGGCATATCGGCATAGGACATGTCAGATATCCCACCGCAGGCAGCTCCAGTGCCGCTGAAGCCCAACCTTTTTACGTGAACTCTCCCTACGGCATGGTGCTGGCCCATAACGGCAACCTCACCAACGCCAAGGATCTCAAGGAGCAGCAGTTCAAGGTGGCCCGCCGCCACATCAACACCACCTCGGATTCCGAAGTGCTGCTGAACGTGCTGGCCCACGAGCTGGATCTGTGCGACAAGATGGCGCTGCGGCCGGAGGACATCTTCTCTGCGGTGCGCAAGGTGCACCAGCAGATCCGCGGCGCCTATGCCGTGGTCTCCTTGGTGATAGGCCACGGCCTCATCGGCTTCCGCGATCCCAACGGCATTCGTCCGCTGATCCTGGGTCGTCGCGTCGACGATCAGGGCCAGGTGGAGTACATGCTCGCCTCCGAGAGCGTGGCGCTGGACGCCATCGGTTTCGAGACGGTGCGTGACGTCGCCCCGGGCGAGGCCATCTACATCACAGAGCAGGGCCAGCTCTTCTCCGAGCAGTGTGCGGAGAACCCCCAGATGAGCTCCTGCATCTTCGAGTACGTCTACTTCGCCCGTCCCGACTCCTGCATCGACAAGGTCTCCGTGTACGCCGCCCGCCTCAACATGGGTCGCAAGCTGGGCAAGAAGATTGCACGGGAGTGGGAAGATCTCGACGTGGACGTGGTCATCCCCATCCCCGAGACCTCCTGCGACGTGGCGCTGGAAATCGCCCATACCCTGGGCCTGCCTTACCGCCAGGGCTTCGTGAAGAACCGTTACATAGGCCGTACCTTCATCATGCCGGGCCAGACCCAGCGCAAGAAGTCGGTGCGTCGCAAGCTCAACGCCATCAGCTCCGAATTCAAGGGCAAGAAGGTGCTGCTGGTGGATGACTCCATCGTGCGTGGCACCACCTCGGAGCAGATCATCCAGATGGCCCGTGAAGCGGGGGCGGCCAAGGTCTATTTCGCCTCGGCGGCACCGGAAATTCGCTTCCCCAACGTCTACGGCATCGACATGCCCACCGCCAACGAGCTGATCGCCCATGGCCGTGAAGTGGAAGAGGTGTGCAAGCTGATCGGCGCCGATGGCCTGATTTTCCAGGATCTGGAAGATCTGGAAGAGGCGGTGCGGGAGATCAACCCCGAGCTGCGCCACTTCGAGACCTCGGTGTTCAATGGCCACTACGTGACCTCGGACGTGGATCAGGGGTATCTGGACCACCTGAACGCCCTGCGCAGCGACGACAACAAGGCGGTGCGCGAGTGGCAGGAAGGGACCAGCAATCTGGAGATCTTCAACGAAGGCAGTTAAACGTTTTCCGATTGCCGTCGACATGAAACAGAGATGGGGGCCAAGGCCCCCATCTCTGTTTTCGTCTCTGTCTCAAGCCACCCCTCCCTCACCGGGGGCGGCCCTCGTCACGCCAGATCTTCCCCGTTGCTGGCGATCACCTGTCGGTACCACCAGAACGACTTCTTGCGCCTGCGCGCCAGGGTGCCCTTGCCGGCATCGTCCCTGTCCACATAGACGAAGCCGTAGCGCTTGCTCATCTCTCCGGTGGAGGCGGCCACCAGATCGATGCAGCCCCAGCTGGTGTAGCCCAAGAGTGGCACCCCGTCATCGATGGCGTCCCCCATGGCGCTGATGTGCGCGCGCAGGTAGTCGATGCGATAGTCGTCCTCTATCTCGCCATCGGCGTTGATCTCGTCCATGGCCCCCAGACCGTTCTCCACCAGAAACAGCGGCTTCTGATAGCGGTCATAGAGGGTATTCATGGTGATGCGCAGGCCGAGCGGGTCTATGCCCCAGCCCCATTCGCTTACCTTGATGTGGGGGTTGCGCAGGGACTTGACCACGTTGGCGGCGCTGGTGTTGCCCGCGTTCATGTCGGCGGAAGCACAGCGGGAGGCGTAGTAGCTGAAAGAGACGAAGTCGACGGTGTTGCGAAGGATCTCGTCATCCCCCGGCTCCTTGAGCAGGGTCACCCCCTTCTCGCGAAACACGCGCTCGGCATAGGCCGGGTAGGCGCCGCGAGCCTGGACGTCGATGAACAGCAGGTTCTCCCGCTCCTTTTGGAGCGCAGCCCACACATCGTCCGGCTTGCAGGAGTGGGGGTAGAAGTTGCCCCCCGCCAGCATGCAGCCGACCTGGTTGTGCGGGTTCACCTCGTGGGCAATTCGGGTCGCCAGGGCGCTGGCGATGAGCTCGTGGTGGGCCGCCTGATACTTCACCTGCTCCTGATCTTCACTCGCTTCAAACACCAGCCCGGCCCCGGAGAAGGGGCTGTGCAGCATGATGTTGATCTCGTTGAAGGTGAGCCAGTACTTCACCAGCCCGTCGAATTGCTCGAAGCAGGTGCGCGCGTAGCGGGTGAAGAACGCCACCATCTTGCGGTTGCGCCAGGAGCCGTACTCCACCACCAGGTGCATGGGCACGTCGAAGTGGCACAGGGTCACCAGCGGCTCGATGCCGTACTTGCGGCACTCCTCGAACACCGCCCGGTAGAAGGCGATGCCCTCGGCGTTGGGCTCTTGCTCGTCCCCCTTGGGATAGAGCCGGGCCCAGGCGATGGCGGTGCGAAACACGGTGAAGCCCATCTCGGCCATCAGCGCTATGTCTTCCTTGTAACGGTGATAAAAATCGATGGCGTCATGGCTCGGATAATACTCGTCGTCCCGCAGGGTGAAGCGCGGTTCCTGGCCGAGTTTCACCGCCATCCGGTTGGCGCCGTGGGGGATCATGTCGACCGTGGTCAGCCCCTTGCCCCCTTCGAGATAGGCCCCTTCCGCCTGGTTGGCGGCCAGGGCGCCGCCCCAGAGGAAGCCTTGTGGAAATCTTGCTAACGACATTGGTTACCTCTTGTCATGTCTGATAGGGGAGTCACGCGCCGGCGGTGGCCTGCGTCTGGCTGGCCGCGACGGGCTGGGGAGCGGCGCTCTCGCCGGGTACCTCCACAGGTATGTCCTCAAAGCCCATCAGCAGGGTCAGCACGAAGGAGAACACCACCGAGAGCGCCATCACGGCGAACACCCAGGCGATGCTCATGGGGTTGGCCGGATCGAAGAACTGCACGCTGGTAAAGAGCCCCGGTGCCGCCATGGAGTGGCTGGCGAGCCCGGCCATGCCCGCCACGGCGCCGCAGATGAAGCCACTGATAAGGCTGGCTATGAGGGGCCGCTTCAGTCGCAGGGCCACCCCGTAGAGGGCGGGCTCGGAGATCCCCGCCATGATGGCGGAGGCGGCCGCCGCGAGCGCGGTCTGGCGCAGCTCGGGGTTCTTGGTACGCCAGGCCACCGCCAGGGAGGAGCCCCCCAGGGAGAGGTTGGCGCCAATCTCGGAGGGCATCACCATGCCTTCCTTGCCGGTCTCGGCGATGGTCTGGATGATGGTCGGGGTGAAGACGCGGTGCATGCCGGTCATCACCAGCAGGGGCCAGAGCGCGCCCATGATGGCCACCGACAGCCAGCCCAGGTAGTCGTGGACCGTGTAGACCAGGCCCGAGATGGCGGTGCCAATCCAGATGCCGATGGGGCCGATGAGCAGGATGGCGAGCGGCGCCGCGAGCAGCACTATCAGCATGGGCTTCAAGAAGTTCTTGGTCACTGCCGGGGTGATCCTGTCCACCCAGCGCTCTATGTAGGAGAGGCACCAGGTCATGACCAGGGCCGGGATCACTGTGTAGGTGTATTTCACCGCGGTGACCGGGATCAGGGCGAAGGTCACCTGCTCCCCCTGGGCGGCCCTGGCCATCAGCTCGATGAAGCTGGGGTGCACCAGCACGCCGGCGATGGCGATGGCGAGCGACATATTGGTCTTGAACTTGACGGCGGCGGAGGCGGCCACCATCAGGGGCAGGAAGAAGAAGGCGCCGTCACCGGCCACAGTGAGTATGGTGAGGGTCGAGGATCCTTTCTCCAGCACCCCTGTCATCTCCAGCACCATAGCCAGCAGCTTGAGCATGGAGCCGCCGATGATGGCCGGAATGAGGGGCGACATGGTGCCGATCAGGGCGTCGAGGATGGCGGCGCCCATGCGGCGCAGGCTGAAACCTGGCTTGGCCGCCGGCACGTCTCCCTGTGCGCCTTCCGGCAACTGGGCAAGCACCTCGCGATAGGCGTGGGAGACCATGTTGCCGATGATCACCTGGCACTGGTTATCACTGCTGACCACCCCAAGTACCCCGGCAGTGGCCTTGAGCGTTGGACTGTCCACCAGGGTGGGGTCTTGCAGCACGAAACGCAGGCGCGTCATGCAGTGGGTCACGGCGACTATGTTGCCGGTTCCGCCGAGGGCCGTGATGACCTTGCCGGCCAGGGCCGCGTAGTTCTTTGACATCTAGTCGTATCCTTTTTACCAAATGAGGCCTGTCGAACCCCGTCATTGACGACGGGAAGAACGGGAATGAAACTGCATTGTGGAACCGGTTCCACATAGCATGCTCAGTTTCATGCTCACAGACAAGACGGCCGCACCGCCGTTGTGCAGAACCGTGAATGGGATCACTGAAAGGGGGGGCCTGCGCCCATTCTCGTTAGCACAAACGGGTCCCGTGCAGTACACTGCGGCCCGTCGAGAAGAGGGGAAGATGATGACGACTATGCTGGAGGTGGCGAAGCGGGCAGGGGTGTCGAAGGCGACTGTCTCCCGGGTGCTGTCGGGCAATGGCTATACCAGTCAGGAGACCCGGGATCGGGTGTTCCAGGCCATAGAGGAGAGCGGCTATCGCCCCAACCTGCTGGCCAGGCAACTGGCCACCAAAAACACCCAGACTCTGGGCCTGGTGGTGACCAATACCCTCTATCACGGCGTCTATTTCAGCGAGCTGCTCTCCCACGCGGCGCGGTTGACCGAAGATCGGGGCCGGCAGTTGATCCTGGCCGACGGCAAGCACAGCGCCGAGGAGGAGCGACAGGCCATCCAGTACCTGCTCGACTCCCGCTGTGACGGCGTCATCATCTACCCGCGTTTTCTCAGCGTCGAGGAGATGGACGAGATCATCGAGCAGCACTCCCAGCCCATCATGGTGCTCAACCGCAAGTTACGGCGCCACCCGGCGCACTGCGTCTACTCCGATCAGCAGGCTGCCGCCGCGGCCGTGGTGGACAGGCTGATCGGGATGGGGCACAGCGACATCGCCTTCATCACAGGCTCGGCGGATTCCCCCACCGGTATGGAGCGCCTCGCCGGCTACCGCGAGGCCCTTGCCCGGCACGGCATTCCGGTGCGAGAGGCACTGATCGCCCCCGGCAAGTGGACCCCCGCCTGCGGCGCGGCCGGGGTTTCGACCCTGCTGGCGCGCGGGGTGAGCTTCAGTGCCCTGATCGCCAGCAACGATGACATGGCGATCGGTGCCATCAAGCAGTTACACGAGTGCGGCCTGTCGGTGCCGGAGCAGGTCTCTGTGGTGGGGTTCGACGACATCGCCCTGGCTCCCTATGTCATTCCTTCGCTGGCCAGCGTCAAGATGCCGGTGACCGAGATGATCCAGGAGACCATCAGCCGGCTGATCACCATGGTGGAGGAGGGGGAAGCCGGTGAGCTGCCCTCTTTCAGCGGCAAGCTGGTCCGGCGCGATTCCCTCAAGCGCCTGCTGGAGTGAGGCCGCCTCTGCGCTGGGCAGGCGGGTCGGGATCCGTTAGCATGGGCCCCCTTCGCGGGCTTCGCCCGCCGTATCAAGCCGCATCAATATATGCCAATCAAGACTAACCAGAGAGTACAAGAGTTCAGATGGATGACCTGCTAGCCCCCGTTCGCCAATTCCTGCATTGTGAGACCCCGGATGAGTGGGTGGAGATGGCGCGGGATCCCGCCCAGTTGCCGACCCTGCTCATCGATCACGCCAACTGCGAGAACAAGGCCGCCCTGACGGCCCACAGCCTGGTGCGCCGCTACTGCCTGCCCAAGGAGAAGCGCCACCTGCTGCCCAAGCTTGAATTTTACCGTGAGCTGGATGCCATCCCCGAGAAGGCCGAGATCCTCGGCAAACGCACCATGGGGGAGTCCGACAGAAGCGTGTTCGCCGAGCTCGAGCGCAATCCCCTGCTGTTTCCCATGGTGCGGCTCATCCAGGAGGAGCTGCACCACTTCGAGCAGGTGCTGGAGATAATGCAGGCCCGCGGCATCCCCTACGGGCCCGTCACCGCCTCCCGTTATGCCCGCAGCCTGCTGGCCCACGTGCGTACCTACGAGCCGGCGGCCGTGGTGGACAAGATGATCATCGGCGCCTACATAGAGGCGCGCTCCTGCGAGCGCTTTGCGAAGATTGCCCCCCACCTGGACGAGGAGCTGGGCCGCTTCTATATCTCCCTGCTGCGATCGGAGGCACGCCACTACCAGGACTACCTGGCACTGGCGGAGCAATATGCGGGGGAGGATATCAGCGAGCGGGTCGCCTATTTTGGCCGGATTGAAGCCGAGCTTATCTGCTCGCCGGATCCGCAGTTCAGGTTCCATAGCGGCCTGCCTGTCAGATCTGACAGTTGTTGACCCCAGAGGGGCTGCCTACTATCTCGGTGTTCCTACTACGAGCGACGCAATCACTTTTTTGAGCGCAATCCCCCGGCGACTGATGCGACATCAGGCCGGGTTTTTTTATGCCCGGCCCATGGGCCGGAGGGGGAACGGCTGGGGATCAGCGGCGATATTCGTTGTTGTAGTTCTGGATGAGGCGGCGGGTCACGTCGTGCTGGGGATCGGCAAACACCTTGAGGGTCTTGCCGCGCTCCACCACCCGGCCCTCGTGCATCACCAGCACCTCGTCGCTGATGTGGCTGACGATGCCCAGATCGTTGGCCACCAGCACATAGCTCAGCCCCGTGGTCTCCTGCATCTCCAGCAGCAGGTTGATGATCTGGGAGCGCACCGAGATGTCCAGGGTCGAGAGCGCCTCGTCGGCCACCACTATCTTGGGATTGAGGATGAGCGCCCGCGCCAGCCCCACCCGCTGCTGCTGACCGGCGGAGAGCATCTGGGGGTAGAAGAGTGCGTGATCCGCCAGCATGCCCACCATGCGCAGGGTCTGGACCACCTTCTCCCGGCGCTCCTCCTCGCTCAGGGCCGTGTTGAGGCGCAGCGGCGTCTCCAGGATCTGGCCGACCCGGATCTTGCGGTTGAGCGAGGTATTGGGGTCCTGGAAGATCATCCTAAGCAGCTTGCAGCGGGTCTGATAGTCACCGTGGATCAGGGGCTGTCCCTCGATGGCGATCTCGCCGCCGCTCGGCTCTATCATGCCCGCCAGGATCCGCGCCAGGGTGCTCTTGCCCGAGCCCGCCTCCCCGACGATGGCCAGGGTCTGGCCCACACCGAGATCAAACGACAGGGGCTTGATGGCCTCCACCGCCTGGCGCCGGAACAGGCCGGTGCGGTTCTGATAGGTCTTGCACAGGCCCCTGACCTGCAACAGGGCGGGTTCGATCACAGGCTGGGCTCCTTTATGGCGATATTCACGGTCAGGCTCATTTCTTCGATTCTTCCATGTTCAGCGGAAAGTGGCAGCTGGGAAATGGATGTCCCTTGGCCATGCAGATGGGACATGGAGTGGTGATGACTCGGGTTCATTTCTTTGGCGCTTCCATATTCAGCGGGAAGTGGCAGCTGGGGCATGGATGTCCCTTGGCCTTGCTGATTGGACATGGAGTGGTGATGACTCGGGTTCATTTCTTCGATTTTTTCATGTTCAGCGGGAAGTGGCAGCTGTGAAATGGATGTCCCTTGGCCTTGCTGATTGGACATGGGCTGGTGATGACTCGGGTTCATTTCTTCGGCTCTTCCATGTTCAAGGGGAAGTGGCAGCTAAATTGATGTCCCTTGACCTTGCTCATCAGCGGGGTCTGCACGCACTGCTTCTGGGCGTAGGGGCAGCGGGGGCCGAGGCGGCAGCCGATGGGCAGGTGCTGCAGGGGGGGGATCACCCCAGGCAGGGTCTCGAGCCGGGACTTGTGGCGCACCAGCTTGTCAAAGTCGGGAATGGACTTGAGCAGGGCGTCCGTATAGGGGTGGCGGGGGGATTCGAGGATCTGATCCCGGGTGCCCACTTCCACCATCTGGCCGCAGTACATGATGTTGATGGTGTCGGTCAGGTTGGCGATGGCGGCGATGTCGTTGCTGATGATGAGGATGGTGGTGTTGCCCAGTTTGTTCATCTTGTCCAGCAGCCGCAGGATCTGGGAGTGGGTGGTGGACTCCATGGCACTGGTGGGCTCGTCCGCCACCAGCAGCCGCGGCTGGTTGGCGATGGCCATGGCGATCATCACCTTCTGGCACATGCCATCCGACAACTCGTGGGGATAGGCCCGCATCACCTTGCGGTGATCCTTGACGCCGACTCTGTGCAGCAGGGCGATGGCCCGCTTCTTGCGCCACTGGAAACGCTGCCAGAACTTGCCGGCGAAGGCGCTGGTGGGGATGGCCTCCTCGAGCTGGGTGCCTATCTCCTCGGAGGGGTCGAGACAGCTGATGGGATCCTGGAAGATCATGGCGATCTCCCGGCCCATGATGCGGCGTCGCTCCTTGGGGGCCATGGTCAGCAAGTCCATGTCGTTGAAGCGCATCCGGTCGGCGCGCACCGTCCAGTTGTCCTTCTGGATACCGACGATCACCTTGGCCACCAGGCTCTTGCCCGAGCCCGATTCTCCTACCAGGCCGCGGATCTCCCCCTCGTTCAGGGTCAGGCTGACCCTGTCCACCGCCTTGACCTTGCCCTGGGGGGTGTCGATTTCTATGGTCAGGTTGCGTATGTCGAGCAAGGGCATCAGTGGCGCTCCTCATGAGGGTGTGGCTGGGCGTGCTGCATCTGGGCCATGCCGTCCTTGATGGTATAGAGCCGCAGTATCATCAATCGTTCCCCTCTTTGAGCGCTTCGCGGATCCCTTCGCCTACCAGGTTAGTCACCAGCACGCTGAACAAAATGGCCATGCCCGGCAGGGTCACTGTCCAGGGGGCCAGATAGATGAGATCGCTCGAATCCGCCAGCATGGCGCCCCACTCCGGCTGGGGTGACTGGGCACCGAGGCCGAGAAAGCCCACCGCCGAGATATCCAGGATGGCGGCAGAGAGGGTCCGGGTAGTCTGAGTCACCAGGGTTTCCACTATGTTCGGCAGTATGGCGAGGCGCATGATCCGCAAGGGGGGCGAACCGTCGAGGCGGCTCGCGATGATGTACTCCTTCTGCATCTCGGCGTGGACGGCGTTGTAGGTCGCCCGGATGAAGGGCGGGATCAGCGCCAGCGTGATGGCGATCAGGGTGTTGAACAGCCCTGGCCCCAGGATGGCGACCACTATGATGGCCAGCAGCAGGGAGGGGATGGAGAGCAGGGTATCGAGCAGGTGATGGAGCACGCTCGACTTCACCCCCTTGCTCATGCCGCCGAGGATGCCGATGGCGGAGCCGACGAGGAGCGCTATCACCACCACCAGCAAGGCGTTGCCGAAGGTGAGGCGGGCCCCCACCACGAGGCGGGAGAGGATGTCGCGGCCCAGATCGTCGGTGCCGAGGAAGTAGTCGATGTTCCCCGTGCTGGCCCAGGAGGGGGCCAGCAGCAGGCGGCCGCTGTGCTGATCATCGATGCCGTAGGGCACCACCAGGGGGCCCACCAGTGTGATGAGCAGCAGCAGGCCGAAGCACCAGAGCCCCCCCATGGCCAGCGGATTGCGGCGGTAGGAGGCCCAGGTCTGCTCCAGGGGGGAGAGGATCTTGAGCTCCGGATAGATGTTCGATTTATCGTGCATGATGCAGGCTCCAGCCCTGGCCATGAGCGGGGTCAGTCTTGTTTTGCATGGTGTTCTTTGCGCCGTGCCGGATACAGCATGAAGGCGGTGAGCAGCGCGAGGCCGACATGCTGGCGTGCGTGCCGCTGTGGGCGTACTCAGTCTTGTTTTGCATAGAGTTCTTTGCGCCGTGCCGGATACATTATGGTGGTCAGCAACTCGGTGCTGACGCTGATGAAGATGACGAAGCTGGCCACCACCAGGAAGGCGCCGCGGATGGCGGCATAGTCCTGCAGCGCTATGCTGCTCACCAGCCAGCGGCCGATCCCGGGCCAGTCGAATACCACCTCGGTGATCATGGCGGAGGTGAGCACGCTGCCGAGTTGCAGGCCGAGCAGGGGCAGCACGGGGGGCAGGGCATTCTTGAGGCCGTGGCGCCAGACGATCTGGCGGCGGGAGAGACCACGGCTGGCGGCGGCCTTGATGTAGTTCTGCTTCATCACGTCGATGAGGGAGCTGCGCACGTGGCGGATCACCTCTGTGGTGGGCACCACGGCCAGCACCAGG
The DNA here is from genome assembly GCF_040908275.1 of Aeromonas sp. R4-3. Lineage (NCBI taxonomy): Bacteria > Pseudomonadati > Pseudomonadota > Gammaproteobacteria > Aeromonadales > Aeromonadaceae > Aeromonas > Aeromonas sp. R4-3. The sequence continues at coordinate 50,349 of NZ_JBFODK010000033.1, read as the reverse complement.
GATGGCAGCACCAGGTGGCGCAGGGCGTCATGGAGTGCCGCCTCGCGCCAGGGCTCCTGGCTCATCAGCACGTCGACGATGGCGATCCCCGTGATGGAGGGAACGTCGTAGAGCAGGCTGATCTGGCCCGAAGAGGGCAGCCAGCCGAGATCCAGGGAGAAGAACATCACCATCAGCAGCGCCAGCCAGAAGACGGGCACGGCGTAGCCGATGAGGCCGGCGGCCATGATGGAGAGATCCAGGCCACGCCCCTGATAGAGGGCCGCCAGGGTCCCGAGCGGGATCCCCACCAGCAGCGAGATGGCAAAGGCCGCGAGACAGAGGGTCAGGGTCGCCGGGAAGTAGTGACGGATCTCGTCCAGCACCGGCAGGCCGGAGACGCTGGAGAGGCCGAAATCCCCGGCGGCGATGCGCTGCAGGAAGTCCGGGTAGCCATGCCAGAAGTCCAGCACCTGGCCGATGAGGCGAAACTCCAGCAGGTAGGCCCCCATGGTCAGCACCAGCAGGGTGATCACCAGCAATGTGATGCGACGCAGAATATAAAAAAACATGCTTATGCCTCCGCGCAGGGGTGCGTCGATGGGAAGGGAGGCCAGATGCCACCGATGGGATGGATGCCCGCCATGTTCACTCCCGATAGGCCTGGTTGAAGGTGGTGCCGCCAAAGGGCATGAGGGTCAGTCCCTGAATGTCACTGCGGCTCACCTGGGTGCGCAGGGCATGGGCCAGCGGGATGAGCGGCAGCTGTTCGTTGAGCAGCGACTGGGCATAGTAATAGTTGCGCAGGCGGAAGGCGAGTTGCGGTGTGGTCACCGCATCGTCCAGCAGCTGATCGAAGGCGGGGCTGCACCAGCGGCTGTAGTTGTTGCCCCGCTCGACGGCGGCGCAGCTCAGCAGCTGGCGGAAGAAGTTGTCCGGATCCGCGTTATCGGCGATCCAGCCGGAGAGCAGGCTGTCATATTGCCCGTGGGCGAGCCGGGTCTCGATGACCGGCCAGGCCTGCTGCACTATCTTGAGCTTCACCCCTATCTTGGCGAGATCGCTGCGCATCAGCTGGGCCGTCTTGAGACCGTCCGGGTTGTAGGGGCGGGCGCCGGGCTGCACCAGCACCTGCATCTCGAACCCTTGCGGGTAGCCGGCATCCCTGAGCAACTGACGGGCGAGCTTCAGATCGGGCTTGCGCTGGGTCAGGGAGGGGTTGTAGCCCCAGGAGAGCGGCGGCAGCAGGCTGGCGGCAGGCTGACCCGTCTCGAAATAGACCGCCTGCAACAGGTTTTGCACGTTGATGGCACTGGCCAGCGCCTGGCGCACCTGCACCTTGTTGAAGGGGGCCTTGCGGGTATTGAGGGCGAGGAAGGCGACGTTCATGCCCGACTGCACCGACAGATTGAGGTGGGAGTCCTTGTCTATCACCGACAGCTGGCTGGCGGAGGGGGTGCTCATCACGTCGCACTCGCCGGTCAGCAGCTTGGCGAGCCGCTTGGACGACTTGGGGGTGATGTCGTAGATGAGCTGCTCAATCTTCGCCTCGCCGCCCCAGTAGCCGGGGTGGCGCAGGTAGCGCACGAACTCGTTGTGACGGTACTCCTTGAAGCTGAAGGGGCCCGTCCCTATGGGGCGGCTGTCGAGCAGCTCGGGGGTGCCTGCCTTGTCCATCTGTTCGCCATATTCAGCCGAGAGCACTATGGCGTAGTCGCTGGCCAGGGTCGCGAGGAAGGAGGCATCCGGCCGGTTCAGCTCGAACACCACCTCATGGGGGCCCTTCTTGTAGACCCGCTTGATGAGGCTGCCGAGCCCCAGGCTGTGAAAATAGGGGTACTCGCCACCCGAGATGCTGTGGAAGGGGTGGTGCTCGTCCAGCAGGCGATGATAGGTGAAGAGCACGTCGTCGGCGTTGAAGTGGCGCGTCGGATTGAACCAGGGGGTGCGATGGAAGGTCACGCCCTTGCGCAGGGTCAGGGTATAGGAGAGGCCGTCCTCGCTGCTGCGCCAGTGGGTGGCCAGCCCCCCCTCGATGCTGAGGGTATTGGCATTGACCTCGAGCAGGCGATCGTAGAGCGGGCGGGCGCTGGCATCCAGGGTCGCCTCTGAATTGGCAAGCTGCGGGTTGAAGGATCTGGGCGCCCCGTCGGCACAATAGATGAGCCCGGTCCTGGAGGCATCGTCTTGTTTCTGACAGCCGGTGACCAGTACCAGGAGGCCGAGCAGCAGTGGTGTGAGCATTCTCATGTTGGAACCATGTTTTCAGACAGAGTTGCCCGCCAGAGGGCGGGCGCGTTGCGGGATCCTGCCGGGCAGGGCGTCCCATCGGGGTGTGCAAACATCCCCCTCGTCAATTCCCTCGAGCAGCGGGTATTTACCTGGCATGTCTCGACGGGGGTGATGGCAGAGGGTCAGTCGTTGTCCGCATTGCCATTGTTGTCATCCCCCTCGAGCAGCTGGTATTTGCACAGCATGCTCCGGAGCGGGTGGTGGCAGAGGGTCAGTCGTTGTCCATGTTGCCATTGTTGTCATCCCCCTCGAGCAGCTGGTATTTGCGCAGCATGCCCCTGAACTGGTGATAGCTCAGGGTCAGCAATTGGGCGGCTTTGCGCTGATTATACTGGGATTGCTGCATCGCTTGCTTGAGTAAATTAATCTCGTATTCCGCGACCGCCCCCTTGAGATCCAGTGGCAGGCTCATGGCCTGGGGGCCGCTTGCCGAGGTCGCCTCGGTGGTGACCGGGGACGGGCTGCCGGTGCGGGGGCGCCAGGGGGAGTCGAAGGGGTTGATCACCAGCTCCGAGAGCGGCAACTGCGGATTGCCCTGACGGTAGAGGCTGCGCTCCACCACATTCTTGAGCTCCCGCACGTTGCCGGGCCAGGGGTAATCTTGCAGCAACTGGGTCGCCTTGCGAGAGAAGCCGGCAAACAGCGGATACCCCAGCTCCCGGGTCATGCCGTGGGCGAAGTGCTCCGCCAGCATCAATATGTCTTCTCGCCGCTCCCGCAGCGGGGGCAGGGTGATGACGTCGAAGGCCAGCCGGTCCAGCAGATCGTGACGAAACTGTCCCCGGGCCGCCAGCTGCGGCAGATCCTCGTTGGTGGCGCACACCAGGCGCACATCCACCTTGAGTGCCTTGGCGCCGCCCACCCGCTCGAATTCACCGTACTCTATGACCCGCAGCAGCTTCTCCTGCACCCGGGCGCTGGTGGTGGCCAGCTCGTCGAGGAACAGGGTGCCGCCATCGGCCCGCTCGAAGCGACCCTGATGACGCTTGGCGGCGCCGGTGAAGGAGCCCGCCTCGTGGCCGAACAGCTCGGTTTCCAGCAGGCTCTCGCTCAAGGTGGCGCAGTTGATGGTGACAAAGCTTTGATCCCAGCGATCCGAGAGATAATGTAGGCGGTGGGCGATGAGCTCCTTGCCGGTCCCCCGCTCGCCGATGATCAGCACGGGTTTGCGCAGGGGGGCGAGTCGCGAGGCCTGCTCGATGATCTCTAGAAACGCGTTGGACTCACCCAACAGACTTTCCGTGGCCGTGGTCATCCTGATCCCTGTTCGTTGAAAAATCTGGTTAATCTTACCAAAAGTTGGTTATTTTAATCATCTCTTGTTCCGGGCGTCTTGAAACTCATGGAGAGTGCCCATATAAATCAACAAGTTAATTATTGTTCCAGATTGGCACACAAGTTGCCATTGTCAATGGAGAAACAACCCAATGCCCATCACAGGAGTACAACCATGAGTATTTTTTCCCGCCTGGCCGACATCATCAATTCCAATCTGACGTCCCTGCTCGACAAGGCCGAGGATCCCCAGAAGATGGTGCGCCTGATCATCCAGGAGATGGAAGATGAACTGGTGAAGGAGCGCTCCAACCTGGCCCGCTTCCTCGCCAACCAGAAAGAGATCGGCCGTCAGGTCAGCCGCCATCAGGAGCGGGTGAACGAATGGCAGGCCAAGGCCGAGCTGGCCCTGACCAAGGGGCGCGAGGATCTGGCCCGTGCCGCCCTCATCGAGAAGAACAAGCAGAGCGAGCTTGCCGAGGCGCTCTATCGCGAGCAGCAGGCGGTGGACAGCGGCATCGACAAGCTGGGTGACGAGATCCGCCAGCTGGAAGCCAAGCTCGAAGACGCCCGTGCCCGCCAGAAGGCGATGGCCATTCGCAGCGAGGCCGCCAGCAGCCGCCTGAACGTGCAGAGCCAGGTGGCCCGTGGCGACAGCCAGGCCGTGGTCAGCAAGTTCGAGCGCATGGAGCGCCGCATCGACGAGATGGAAGCCCGGGCCGATCTTGGTCAGTCCGACAAGGCGCTTGCCCAGCAGTTTGCCGAGCTGGAGGCGGACGATCAGATCAGCCGCGAGCTGGAGGCCATGCGCCAGAAGCTCGGCCAGAGCGACACCGCCTCGAAAGGAGAGTGATGAATGGAAGACATTCTTGGGATATTGGCGACGCCACTCATCGTCTTCATGGTCATAGTGGCCCCCATCTGGCTGGTGCTGCACTATCGCGCCAAGGGCCGGATCGGTGCGGGTCTCGCCGACAATGAGCGGGAGCAGTTGCAGGGCCTGCTGGTCCGTGCCGAGAAGATGCAGGAGAGAGTCGGGGCCCTGGAATCCATTCTGGATGCCGAGGTCCCCGGTTGGAGGAACAAGGTATGAATGCCATCTATGGCTGCCATGGCGTGAGGTCTGCGTCGGTCGGTACACAGGGTTTCATTGCGGATGCGGAAGTCCCCGGTTGGAGGAACAAGGTATGAGCGCCTCGAATAACTCTCGCAATCTCTACCGGGATCCCCAGAAGGGCAAGATAGCCGGCGTCTGCGCCGGTCTTGCCGACTACTTCGGGGTGGAGACCTGGATAGTGCGGCTGCTGGCCATCACAGGCCTCATCTTCGCCGGTTTCATCACCTTCACCGCCTACATAGCCGCCTGGTTCCTGCTCGACAAGAAGCCGGTCACCCTCTACGGGGAGCAGGAGGCGGATTTTGCCGAGGTGCGCATGAAGGCGCGCAGCTGGCAGGCGGGGGTCACCCCCCATCAGGCGCTCGGCCGCATCGCCCAGGAGCTCGACACGCTCGAGCCCAGACTGCAACGCATCGAGAAGCTGGTGACCTCCAAGGAGTTCACCCTGCAGCGCGAGTTCAGCAAGCTCTGAGTACCGCAAGGGCGCGGGGCCCTGGCCCCGGCCCTTATCCCCATGGTTCGGCTGTGACAGGAGAAAAAGACCCGCCTTGATACGCAACAAACTCGAACAGTCATGGTCTGTGCTGCAGCACAAGGCCTTTGAGGTGGTGAACCGGGCTCGGGATCGCCACATCCGGCTGGCGGTCACCGGCCTGTCCCGCAGCGGCAAGACCGCCTTCATCACGGCGTTGGTCAATCAGCTGGAGCACGCCGCCATCGACGGTCGTCTGCCCCTGTGGGATGCCCAGCGCCAGGGGCGGATCCTCGGCGCTCGCCGGGTTCCCCAGCAAAATGCCCACATTCCCACCTTCCCCTACGAGCGGGGCCTAGACGCCCTGTTCGGCGAGCCCCCCGCCTGGCCCGAGCCGACACGTGGGGTGGCCGAGGTGCGCCTGGAAATTCGCTACCGCACCCGCCATCCACTGCGCCGTCACCTGGGGGAGATCTCCACCCTCTATGTGGATCTGGTGGATTATCCCGGCGAGTGGCTGCTGGACTTGCCGCTGCTGGATCTGAGCTACGAGCAGTGGAGCGAGCAGGTAGCAAGTCAGTTGCGTCGCCCCGAGCTGCAGGCCCTGGCCGCCGACTGGCTGACCCCCGGCTGGCAGGCCGAGCAAGCCTTCGAGGAGCGGCCGGCGAGCCAGCTGGCGGCGCGTTACACCGACTATCTGCACGCCTGCAAGCGCGAGCTGGGGCTGCACCTTATCCAGCCGGGCCGTTTCGTGCTGCCGGGGGAGTATGCCGGGGCGCCGCTGCTGCAATTCGTGCCCTGGGTCTGGGACAAACCGGCCCAGGAGCCCGCCGATGGCACCCTCTACGCCACCTTCAAGCAGCGCTTCGAGCAGTACAAGCAGCACCTGGTGCAGGGCTTCTACGAGCAGCACTTCGCAGGCTTCGATCGCCAGATAGTGCTGGTGGACTGCCTGGCGCCCCTCAACGCCGGGGCCGCCAGCTTTGGCGACATGCAGCAGGCCATCGCCCGCATCATGGAGAGCTTCGCCTATGGCAAGAGCAACTGGTGGCGCCGCCTGTTCTCCCCGCGCATCGACAAGCTGTTGTTCGTGGCGAGCAAGGCCGATCACGTCACCCCGGAGCAGCATGGGCCCCTGGTCTCCCTGCTCCAGCATCTGGTGAGCAGCGGCCGGGGCCAGGCCCGCTTCGAGGGAATAGAGACCGAATGCCTGGCGCTGGCCGCCATCAAGGCCACCGAGGTGGGCAAGGGGCAGGCCAATGGCCGCGAGTTCCCGGCCATCCGTGGCACCAGCCTGGCAGGGGAGCCGCTCTTGCTCTTCCCCGGGGAGGTACCGCCCCAGATACCGCCTGCCCAGTGGTGGCAAAGCCAAGGCTTTGATTTTCAGGCATTTCGCCCCATGCCCATGAGCGCCCATCAGGCGCTGCCCCATATCCGGCTGGACGCGGCACTGGAGTTCTTGCTCGGGGATCACCTCGAATAAACGGCGCCGCACCAAGGAGCAGAGAACAAGATGAACGATCAGACAACACAGAAGGTGCCGCTGCAAGGCAAGGTGATCCTGGAGCCGACCCTGTCGGTGGCGAGCGAGGCGCCGCCTCCGGCCCCGGCCCAGCGGCTGGAAGAAGAGAGCTTCGAGCGACTCGAGGAGCTCGATGAGTTCACCGAAGTGGCCCCGGCCCTGACGGTGCGGCCCCGTCGCCGCCATCGCCTCTTGGGTTGGGGGCTGGGGGCGGTCGGCCTGCTCTCTCTGGGCCAGTTTGGCGCCTTCCTCTACGACCAGTTTCTCACCACCCCGCTCTGGGGCGGTGCCTGGCTGCTGGCTTCTGGCCTGGTGGCGGTGGGCACGGCCGGGGTGGTCGGGCGCGAGTGGCTGCGGCTGCGCACCCTCAAGCGGCGCCAGGATGTGCGCTCCCGCGCCGAAGATCTGCTGGCCCATCAGGGGGTAGGGCAGGGGCAGGCATTCTGCGAGGCCCTGGCCGAAAAGAGTGGCGACAAGGGGCGGGAGGGGTATCAGACCTGGCTCGGCCAGCTCGATGAGAGCCACAGCGATCGGGAGGTGCTGACCCTCTACAGCCAGCTGGTGCTTGGCGAGCGGGACAAGCTCGCCCAGGCCCGGGTCGCCAAATGGTCGGGGGAGGCCGCCGTGCTGGTGGCCCTGAGCCCGCTCGCCACCGTCGACATGATGCTGATGCTGTGGCGCAATCTGCGGATGATAGAGGACATCGCCGATGTCTACGCCATCGAGCTTGGCTACTGGAGCCGCATTCGCCTCATCCGCCAGGTGTTTCGCAACATGATCTATGCCGGCGCCACCGAGCTGGTGACCGAGGTGGGCATGGATCTGCTGGGGGCCGAGCTCACCGCCAAGCTCTCCGCCCGCGCCGCGCAAGGGGTGGGGGCCGGCCTGCTCACCGCCCGCCTGGGGCTGCGCACCATAGAGGCGTGCCGCCCGCTGCCCTGGTGTGCGGACGAGAAACCCAGGCTAGGTGAGCTGCGCAAACGGCTTATCGGCCAGCTGGCGGGCTATCTTCGCAAATCATAGGGGCTATCCAAGGGG
>NZ_JBFODK010000033.1:0-42332 GCF_040908275.1 Aeromonas sp. R4-3 | reverse complement strand
GGGGGGGGGGATCTCCCTGCCTGAGCCATTTCCGGGCGGGCCCTCTCCACCACCACGGCACCCCGGGAAGTACATCGTGATGTCACAAATTATTTACATCTGTGGCAGTCAGCCGACCTCGGGGTCGGCTGCTTTTTTGATGGGCAAGCCGTTACAGTGATCCTGAAGAGCAACGACAAGGGGCCTTTAGGGGCCGAAGATGGCAGGGATCATGGCAAGTAGCTACACAGCACACCAACCGGACGATCAGGGCTGCATCCACTACTCGGAGGAAGAGCAGGGGACCTGGCAGATCCTGATCGCGCGCCAGCTCGCGGCGCTCGATGGCAAGGCCTGCGACGCATACCTGGCGGGGCTGGATAGGCTGGCACTGCCCCGGGATCGTATCCCGCAACTGGGGGAGATCAACGCCGCCCTGACCCCCACCACCGGCTGGTCGGTGGCCGCCGTGCCGGCGCTCATCTCCTTCGATCGCTTCTTTGCCCTGCTGGCGGATCGCCAGTTTCCGGTGGCTACCTTCATCCGCCGCCGGGACGAGCTCGACTACCTGCAAGAGCCCGACATCTTCCACGAGATCTTCGGCCACTGTGCCATGCTGACCAACCCCGCCTTCGCCCACTTCACCCACCTCTATGGCCAGCTCGGGCTGAATGCCAGCAAGGAGGAGCGGGTCTATCTGGCGCGGCTCTACTGGTTCACCGTGGAGTTTGGTCTCCTGCAGGAGGGGGAGGGGCTGCGCATCTACGGTGGCGGCATCCTCTCCTCCATCGGCGAGACCGCCTATGCCCTTTCCGGCAAGCCGGTGCTGCAACCCTTCGATCTGCTGGAGGTGCTGCGCACCCCTTATCGCATCGACATCATGCAGCCCGTCTATTTCGTGCTGCCAAGCCTGGATTGCCTCTACCGCCTGGGGCCGCAGCAGATCATGGCGGCGGTGGCCGAGGCCCGTCGCCTCGGTCTGCGTCCGCCCCGCTTTGCCCCGGCCTCTGGCCGGCAGGCGAGCTGAATCCGTTTCCAACCCATTCCATTGATGAAAGGAGTCCCGAATGTCTGAACTGGCAAATCAGCGGTGCGAAGCGTGCCGCGCCGATGCCCCCAGGGTGACCGAGCAGGAGCTGAGCGAGCTGATGCACGCCATCCCCGACTGGCAGCCCCTGGTGGTGAACGGCGAGCTGCAACTGAGGCGAGAATTTGCCTTTCGCAACTTCAAGGAGGCGCTGGCCTTCACCAACCGGTTGGGCGAGCTGGCGGAGGTCGAGTTCCACCATCCGGCGATCTTGCTCGAGTGGGGCAAGGTGACAGTGAGCTGGTGGACCCACAAGATAGGAGGATTACATCGCAACGACTTCATCATGGCGGCACGCACGGACGAGCTGCTGAGCTGAGATCCTGCGCCTCTGCATCTCCATTGAGAGGGCCTGCCCGGTGAAAACGGGGCGGGCCCGCATTTTTATGGGGGAGCGCTCGCACTGGCGGGATCGAGTCTGTATCATCCGGCTATTCAGAATGTTAGCTAGGAAGTGTGTGCCGAATGCGTCTTGAAGTCAGCTGTGAAGACCGTCTGGGCCTGACCCGGGAACTGCTCGACCGACTGGTGGAGCACAACATCGATCTGCGCGGCATCGAAATCGATACCTCAGGCATCATCTATCTCAATTTCCCCGAGCTGGAGTTTCGCGATTTCCAGCATCTGATGCCGGAGATCCGCCGCATTCCCGGCGTCTATGACGTCAAGACCATCCCCTACATGCCCTCCGAGCGGGAGCATCACGAGATAGAGGCCCTGCTCAAGGCGCTGCCGGATCTGGTCTTCTCCCTCGACAGCAAGGGGCGGGTGACCCAGGCCAACCAGGCCGCCCTCACCACGCTGGCGCTGCCGCCGGAAGAGGTGCGCGGGTTGGCGCTCGGCTCCCTGGTCAAGGGCTTCTCCTTCGCCCGCTGGCTGGAGGCGAGCGAGATCAAGCCCCAGACCTGCAAACTCAGCCTCGGCGGCGAGGAGTACCTCGGCGATCTGATGCCGCTGTTCGTGGCCGAAGAGAAGGGCAAACAGGCCCTGGCCGGCGCCGTTGTGGTGCTCAAATCCGCCCGCCGGGTCGGCATGCACTTCAGCGCGCTGCACGCGGTGGAAGTCGGGGGCTTCGAGCACCTGCAGGCCGAGAGCCAGAAGATGAAGGAGGTGCTGGCCCAGGCCGCCAAGCTCGCGATGCAGGATGCCCCCTTGCTCATCGTGGGCGAGACCGGCACCGGCAAGGAGTTGCTGGCCCGTGCCTGTCACGGCGCCAGCCTGAGATCCAGCCATCCCTTCATGGCGCTCAACTGCGCCGCCATGCCGGACAACGTGGCCGAGAGCGAGCTGTTTGGCTACGCCCCCGGCGCCTTTGGCAACAACACCGAAGGCAAGCGCGGCGTGCTGGAGCTGGCGAGCGGCGGCACCCTGATGCTGGACGAGATAGGCGACATGTCCCCCCATCTGCAGACCAAGTTCCTGCGGGTGCTGCAAGACGGCGTTTTCCGTCGGGTCGGGGACGAGCAGGAGGTGAGGGTCAACGTGCGCTTCATCTGCACCACCCAGAAGCAGTTGCTGGATCTGGTGCACGAAGGCAAGTTCCGGGAAGATCTCTACTACCGCCTCAATGTGCTGAGTCTGGCGCTGCCCCCCCTGCGCGAGCGCAAGGCGGACATCATGGCCCTGGCCCAGCAGTTCGTCTCCCGCTTTGCGAGCGAGTTGCAGCGCCCGCGTCCGCGCTTTACCCGCAACATGGCCGAGTACCTGACCGCCTACCGCTGGCCCGGCAACGTGCGCCAGCTGCGCAACTGCCTCTACCGGGCCATGACGTTGCTGGAAGGGGACGAATTAGGCCCCGAGCATGTGGACCTGCCGGTGGCGGCCGACGCCATGCCCCTTATCGACGAGTGGTTCGAGGGGGGGCTCGACGAGGCGGTGAAGCGCTTCGAGAGCCGGCTGCTGGAGCGGCTCTACCCGGCCTTCCCCTCTACCCGGCAACTGGCCAAGCGGCTCGGGGTCTCCCACACCGCCATCGCCAACAAGCTGCGCGAATATGGGATTGGCAAAAAGTAACCCTGAAGGCGTGCCCCCGGGGCGCCCGTCCTGGTCTGTGGCGTTGCCCTCGCTGCGTCGGCCGCTGACGCAGCCGATGCCAGTACGGATAGGCAGCCGCTGGGCGGCTGATAAGCTCGGTGCGACTCCTCTCTGGCACTCCCTCCATGGGCGTCGGACCACCCAGGTACCGATGTGGGCATAAGCGCGGGCATCATGCAGTTTTTCTCCTCCTTTCGGATCCTGGCGTGGCTCACGCCCCTTTGCTGCCTCTGGGTGCTGACCTGCGAGGCGGCACCGGCGACCTCGGCGGAAGTGCGCAGCGAGCTGGTGCGGCAAACCGTGCTCGATATCCTGAGCTACACCCGCTGGCCCAGCGAGCCTGCCAGGTTGCGGCTCTGCGTGGCCGCGCCCACGGAATATGCGGCGTCGCTGCTCACCATCCGCCAGCAGGCCAATGGCCGCCCGGTCGATGTGCATCGCTACGAGGTCGACGACGAGGCGCTGATCCAGCGCTGCGATGTGATCTATCTGGGGGTGCTGGTTCCCGAGCAGCGGCTCTCCCTGTTCGAGCGTCTGCGGGGGTACGCCATCCTCAGCATCAGCGAGCAGAGCCGCGAGTGCATCGCCGATGCGGTGTTCTGCCTGCAGGCCGGCAAAGAGAGGGTCCGTTTTCGGGTCAACCTGGATGCACTGGCCCGCAGCGGCGTGCGGGTGCACCCGGCCGTGCTCAAGCTCGCCAGAGCGGGTGCGGAGGCGCGATGACCATCAATCACGCCAGCCCCCGGCTCACCCTGCGCCAGAGCCTGGGGCGCACCCACATGATGATCTCCCTGACAGCCGTCTGTATGGCGGGCCTCTTCCCGACCATCACGGCGCTGCTGGCCCTGCGCCTCTATGCGGATCACAACCTCAAGCTGGTGGCGCGGGCCATCAGTTACACCGCGGAAGCGGCCGTGGTGTTCGATGACAAGGATGCGGCCAAGGATGCCCTGGAGGCCATCACCTCCCGGGAGGACGTGGCCAGCGCCCGCATTCTGCTGCCCGGCGGTCAGGTGCTGGCGAGCTGGCGCCGGGACATTACTACCCCCTGGAGCAGTCTGGAGCAGCATCTGGCCCAGCTTATCCTGCCGGGACCTGTGGAGCAGCCCATAGTGCGGGAGAACAAGGAGATAGCCCAGGTTCACCTGGTCGGTCACGGCCAGCACCTGCTGCGCTTCCTGTTGCAGACCCTGATGGCGACCCTGCTGTGCCTGCTGCTCAGTATCCTGGGGGCGCTCTATGTGGCGCGCCGGATGCAGCGTTCCATCACGGCGCCCCTCAAGGCCCTGACCGAGGTCGCCTACAACGTCAGCCGCCAGCGCGCCCTCAAGCAGCGGGTGCCGGAGGCCAACATCGCCGAGCTGCACGAGCTCGGGGAAGACTTCAATTCACTGCTCGACGAGCTGGAAGCCTGGCAGGCCCACCAGAAGCGGGAGAACGCCACCCTGCTGCACCAGGCAACCCATGATCCCCTCACCGGTCTGCCCAACCGGGCGCTGTTCGAGGCGCGGCTGGAACAAGCCATCCTGGCCGGGCGCACCCGGCAGGAGCGCTTCGCCCTGCTCTATCTGGACTGTGATCGCTTCAAGCAGATCAATGACAACCTGGGCCATGCAATCGGTGACGAGGTGCTCATCACGCTGGCGCGGCGGGTGCAGCATCAGCTCAGGCCCATGGACCTGGTGTGTCGGCTGGGCGGGGATGAGTTTGTGGTCCTGCTCTTTCCGGTGCATCAGGGGAGTGAGGTGCAGGATGTGATGATGCGGATCCAGCAAGCGATGAGCACCCCCGTGGTCTTGAGCGATGGCCGTCATCTGGGGGTCGGCATCAGCGTCGGCGCCGCCCTCTACCCCGAGCAGGGGGAGACGGCGGATACCTTGTTGCAGGCCGCCGACGGCGCCATGTATGAAGCCAAACGACAACGCAGGGAGGGACACAGAGACGACCAGACAACCACGTGAAATTGATATGGAAAATAATGAAAGGACAAGAATGATGACGTTTTTCAACCTGATGAGAGCAGGTCTGTTCGCACTCTTGCTCGGTGGGCTGGCGGCTTGCCAGAGCGCTCCCCAGGGCCTCACGCAGGCGCAGATCGCCGCACTCAAGGAGCAGGGGTTTCACCTGACCGACGAGGGCTGGACCCTGGATATCTCCAACAAGGTGCTGTTTGCCAACAACGTGGGGGCCCTCAATCCCGGCACCCGCCAGGTGGTGGAAGCCTTGGGCAGGGCCCTGATTGAGGTGGGGCTGAACCGGGCCCGGGTGGACGGTCACACCGACTCCAACGGCGAGGCGGCCTACAACGAGCAGCTCTCGTTGAAACGGGCCCAGTCCGTGGCCGAGGTGCTGGCGTCTGTGGGCATGCCCGCGGCCAACCTGGACATCCGTGGACGCGGTGAAGAGGCGCCGATCGCCGATAACGGCACCGCCGCCGGACGGGCGGAGAATCGCCGGGTCGCCATCATCATAGACAACGGCTGATCTGCCCAGCCCGGCGTCAGCGCCCTGATCCCGCCGCCGGGATCCTTCCTCTGGCCTGATCGCGTGTGTGCCACCACTCTCCCGCCGGAGAGTGGCTCTCTTCCTGCCATTCCTCCTGCATGATCTCGCTTTACATCTGCTCTCGCGCCCAGGCAGAGGGGGAGATGACGCCCTCTCAATGCCCCTGACTTGATCCAGCACAACACAGGGCTTAACTGATATTCGTTATCATTTGCATTATTTCCAGACGGTAACCTGCCAGTGATGACGCCACAGTTCACCCCGACCATGACGGGGCTCGCCACCCCGGATCCCCTGAAGTTCGCCTTCACCGCCAAGACCTCGGCCCATGCCAGCCGGGGCGGCGCAGGCCCCCTGACGCTGGACGACGCCGGCTGGCAAGCCTGGTGGCAACGGCCGAGCGAGGCCCGGGAGCGGGCGCTCTATATCCATGTTCCCTTCTGCCGCAAGCGCTGCAGCTTCTGCAACTTCTTCGAAAATGGCGCCAACCCGGCGCGCATGAGCCGCTATATGGCGGCCCTGTGTGACCAGCTGAGCCGGGCGGCGAAGACGCCGTACGCGCAGAGCAAGCCCTTCTCGGCCGTCTATGTGGGAGGCGGCACACCCACCGACATGGCGGCGGATGATCTGGCGCGCCTCGCCGAGGCTATCCGTCGTTTTCCGCTGACGGCCGATGCGGAAGTGACCCTGGAGGGGCGGCTCAACGGCTTTGATGACGAGAAATGGCAGACGGCCCTGGCGGGGGGCTTCAACCGTTTCTCGTTCGGGGTGCAGAGCTTCAACACAGAAGTGCGCCAGCAGGCGGCCCGTTTCGATGACAGGGAGACACTGCTCGCCCGGTTGGAGGAGCTGACCCGGGATGACGCCGCTGTCATAGTGGCGGATCTCATCTTCGGCCTGCCGGGGCAGGATGACGCCCTGTGGCGCCAGGACATCGCGGATGTGATGACCAGCGGCGTGCACGGGGTGGATCTCTATCAGCTCGTCGCCATGCAGGGCACCAATCTGGATCGGGCGCAGGAGAAGGGCCGACTCGGCTGGTCCGCCGATGGTCAGCAGCGGGCGACCATGTATGCCTATGGCGCCCGCACCCTGGAGCAGGGGGGCTGGCAGCGCCTCTCCTGCAGCCACTGGCGGCGAAGCGAGGCAGAGCAGAGCCGCTACAACCAGATGGCCAAGCGCGGCGCCGAGATCCTCCCCTTCGGTGCGGGGGCGGGGGGCAGCATTCATGGCCACGGCCTGATGTATGGCCGGGATCTAGGGGCCTGGCACCAGGCGCTGGCCGCCGATCTGCGAGCGCCCGGCATGGTGATGAGGCCCAACCCCAACGGGCCCATCGACGGCCTGCTGCGCGGTAGCCTCGATACCGGCTGGCTTGCCCTCGGGCGCTTGCCATCCCCCGTGCGGGCGCATCTGTTGCCGCTTTTTGAGCGCTGGCAGCAGCATGGCCTGGCCGAGCTGACCGGGGAGGCACTGGCGCTGACCCTGGCGGGGCGCTTCTGGAACGTCAATCTGCAGGCGGGCTTGTTCGAGTATCTGCAGTCAAATCCCATGGGAGGGGAGGCGGCAACCCCCGCCGCTCATCCGGGCGGGGCCCGGCATCATTCGCGGGTTTAGCGGGCAGGGGCAAGAGAAGGAGGGAACGAAAGGGGGCCGCTTGACGGCCCCCTTTCGTTATTGGTTGTGCACTTCCTCCACCCGCACCCGCAGCTCCCCCTCTGCGAGCATGGTGACCAGTTGCTGGCCCGGGCTCACCTGGGCGGCGCGGCTTATCACCTCGCCACTTGGCGTGCGGGTGATGGAGTAACCCCGCCCCAGGGTGGCCAGCGGGCTCACCCCGTCGAGCCGCGCACTCAGCATGGCGAGACGGTGGGCGGCCAGATCCTGGCGCTTGCTCATCAGGCTATGGAGCCGCTCGTCCGCCAGCTGGTGGCGGCGCTTGCCGGCGGCCAGCAGCGTTGAAGGGCTCCTGGCCTGCAGCCGCAGCTCGAGGTTCGCGAGGCGCCGCTCCCCCTGATGCAGGCGCAGATTGAGCAGCTGCTGCAGGCGGCCGGACAGCTCGTCCAGACGTTGGGACTGCTGCTCCAGCCGGCGCTTGGGATCCTGGTGATCCAGCCGCTTTTGCAGCAGCGCGAAGCCATGGCGGGCGGCGGTCTGGCGCCGGGAGATGGCCTGCAGCAGACGCTGCTTGAGGTGAACCAGGCGCTGGGCGCGGGCGCTTCTGTCCGGTGCCACCAGCTCGGCGGCGGCGGAAGGAGTGGGGGCGCGCAAGTCGGCGGCGAAGTCGCTGATGGTGACGTCCACCTCGTGGCCCACCGCGCTCACCACCGGAATGGCGGAGCCTGCGATGGCGCGGGCCACCGCCTCCTCGTTGAAGCACCAGAGATCTTCAAGGGAGCCGCCGCCGCGACCGACGATGAGCACATCCACCTCGGCGCGGCGGTTGGCAAGAGTGATGGCCGCGACTATCTGGGAGGTGGCGGCGCTGCCCTGCACCTGGGTCGGGTAGATGAAGACCGGCAGATCCGGCGCCCGGCGCTCAAGCACCGTCAGCATGTCGTGCAGGGCGGCGCCGGTGGCCGAGGTGACCAGCCCCACGGCGCGGGGCTCGCGGGGGAGCGGGCGCTTGCGGCCCTCGTCGAACAGCCCTTCGGCGCCGAGGCGGCGCTTGAGCTCCTCGAAGCGCAGGGCCAGCATGCCGTCCCCGGCGGGCTGCATCGATTCGATGATGAGCTGGTAGTCGCCGCGGGGCTCATAGAGGGAGACCCGCGCCTGCACCAGTACCTGCATGCCATCTTGCGGTCGGAACGGCACCCGGCGGTTGTTGCCCTTGAACATGGCGCAGCGCACCTGGGCCGAGATGTCCTTCAAGGAGAAATACCAGTGGCCCGAGCTTGGCATCGCCAGGTTGGAGAGCTCCCCCGTCAGCCACACCAGCCCCAGATCCTGCTCCAGTATCATGCGCACGGCGCTGTTGAGGCGGGTGACGGTGAAGATCTGCTGTTGCCTGCTCTGGCTGGATTCGTCGAGGTGGTTCAAGGCTGGCCCTGCTGCTGTGTCCGCCGGAGCGGGGAGAAAACGATGGGGCACATCTTACCCCAGTTCAGCCCATCCGCCGAGTCCGTGTCTGCGGCAGCAGCGGCGTCTGGCTTCAGTCTGCCTGTGCCAACATCCGAGCCACGGGGCCCGGCAGATGGCATTCAGCCCTGTGGCTGCGCTTTGGCCGGTTTGGCGGCCCTGCTCGGGCTCACCACCAGCCAGACCGCGAGACAGACGATGGCGCCGCCCGCCACGAAACCGCCGGTGAGGGGCTCGCCCAGCACCAGATAGCCCCACAGGATGCCAAAGGGCGGGATCAGGAAGGTGACCGTCAGGGAGCGCAGGGGCCCGATATCGGCGATCAGCCTGAAGTAGATAAGATAGGCGAGGGCGGTGCAGATGAAGCCGACCGCCAGCACGCTGGCCCACACCTCGGGGAGGGCCCAGTTGACGGCGGGGCCTGTCACCAGGGTGTAACCGAAGAAGGGGAGCAGGAAGAGGCAGGCGCCGAGCTGGCTGCCAAAGGCCACCAGCTTGGCATCGAGGCCGCCCCGCTCGCTGATCCAGCGCCGGGTCAGGAAACCGGCGCAGCCATAGCAGGCGGTGGCGATGAGGCAGGCCAGCACGCCGGTGACGAGATTGCTGGTCAGGTTCACCTCTCCCGTGGTGGTGATGAGGGCTATGCCCATCAGCCCCAGCATGACGCCGCTCCACTTGCGCAAGGTCAGCGTCTCGTTGAAGAAGGAGAAGCCGATGAGGGCCCCCATCAGCGGCGTGGTGGCGTTCAGGATGGCCGAGTAGCCGGCGGGCAGCCAGAGAGCGGCGATGGCGTACATCAGGAAGGGCACGCCCGAGTTGATGATGCCGAGCACCATGATGGATTTGAGCTTGCCCTGGAACTGCATGGGGGTGCGCAGCAGCAACAGCATGGCGGCGAGCCCGACCAGGGCGAAGAAGACCCGCAGGAAGGTGGTGTTGACCGAGCCAAAGGCGGGCGCCGCTATGCGCATGAACAGGAAGCTGGCGCCCCAGATGGCCGCCAGCACCAGCAGCCGCACGTAATCCGATGTTCTCATCTTCTCTCCTTGAAATGAGGGGTATGCGCCCGGGACCCTGAATGCAGAGTCCGCATCATGCGGGGGTGTCCCTCTCTTGGCAACCGGGGAATGGGGGCAATGAACCAGGCATCATCCGATGCCCGGTGGCGTCAGCCGTCCAGCCCCCATCTTGGGGATCCGTCTGTGTGGCTGGCTCATCGAGATCATCTGGCGCTGGCCCCGAGCCTCACTCGTTTTCCGGCTGACTCACGAAGGCAATCTTGTGCAGCCCGTGCCGGGAGGCCTGGGCCATGACCTTGGCGATGAGGCCGTACTCGACCCCCTTGTCGATGCGCAGCTGTATTTCGGGGATCTCGGGCTTGGTTTCGCCAGCCTCGCTCATCCGAGTGAGCAGGGTCTGCTCATCGACGGCCTGGTCGTTCCAGTAGATCTTGCCGGCGCCGTCGATGGAGAGCACCACATCTTTTTGCCTGGGTTGATGGACCTGGCTGCTGGCCTCGGGCAGCTCGAGCTTGACCGCGTTGGTGAGCAGGGGGGCCGTGATCATGAAGACGATGAGCAGCACCAGCATGACATCTATCATGGGGATCATGTTGATCTCGGACAGCGGCTGATCGTCCGAGTCACCTGGGAGTTTGCCAAAGGCCATTACATCTGCCCCTGTCTGGCGCTGTCGACGGCGGCCAGCGGCGTCACCCTGGCGCTGGTCTGTTCGACGCCGGTCACCAGCAGGGCGAAGAGGTCATAGGCAAACTCGTCCAGAGCCGCCAGCTTGAGGCGATTGCGCCGCACGAAGAGGTTGTAGACGAGCACTGCCGGCAGGGCGACGGCGAGGCCGAAGCCGGTCATGATGAGGGCCTCCCCGACCGGGCCTGCCACCTTGTCCAGGCTGCTCTGGCCCGCCGCTCCTATGGCCAGCAGGGCGTGATAGATGCCCCAGACGGTGCCAAAGAGCCCGATGAAGGGGGCCGCCGAGCCGACGGAGGCGAGGAAGGTCAGCCCCTGCTCTAGGCGAAGACGCTCGGCGCTGATGGCCTGGCGCAGGGCGCGCAGCAAGAATTCGTCGGGGGAGCTCAGTGTGAGGGAGGCGGCCCGTCCCTGGGAGCGCTCAATCTGGGCAACCGCCGTCAGCGCCGCCCCCGTTATCCTGCCGCAGGCTTCCCTTGGGGGCGTCTGGGCGAGCTGGTGCGCCATCGCCTGCACGCTCCCATGCTGCCAGAACTCATCCAGGAAGCGAGCGTTTTGGCGCTGCTCGCTATGGTCAAGCCAGAGCTTGAGCAGCCCGTAATAACAGGTGCCGAGCGACATCAGGACCAGCAAGATCAGCGGGACCAGGCCCACCCCAGTGTTTTGGCTGAGCAGATGAGCCATGCCCATGCCGCTTGTTTCGATTTCCGGATTCATGACTTATGCCCCTAACTTGAAAATAATGGTGACCCCGGCCCAGGCTGCGACGGCGTTGTCATTCTGCCTGGCCGGAATGAAACGCCAGCGGCTGACCGTCTTGCGGGCAACCATGTCCAGGCGCCGATGACCGCTGCTGCGCTCGACCTCCACCGACTCCGCCGTGCCCTCTTTGCTGACACGGACCTTCAATACCACCCGTCCCTCTTCTCCCCGTCTGCGTGACTCCGGGGGGTAGGGGGGCTCTGGGTTGTTCAATCTGGCGTCCCGGGCGATGGGGGCGCTGCTGCCCCCGCCTGTCCCGCTCTGGCTCGTCTTGACCGGGGTGCTGTTGCTGCCGGGACTCAAGGGATTGGCCGCGGTCAGCTGTGCGGCTGGGGCCGCCGGTGCCGTCACCGGCTTGGCCTTGGCGACAGGTTTGGCCACGGGCGCTGGCGGCGCCTTGGGCACCGGCCTGGGGGCGGGCTTCTTGACCACCGGCTTGGGCTGCTTCTGCTTAACGGGCGTGGGCGGCTTGACGACCTTCGGCGGGGCCGGGGTGAGCGCGGGCGCCGCCGGTCTGCCCGGCGCGTCATGCTGGTTCGACTCCCCGGCCCAGCGGGCAGAGAGGGTAATGGGGTCGGGGGGCGTGACGGGGGCGGGGCGGCTGCCTTGCATCAGCCACATGAGGGCGAGGTGCAAGACAAGGGCGACGGTCAGGCAGGCAAGGTGAACCGGGCCCAATCCCTGCTGGTCGCGGCCGTGGGTCGGCCTCATTGCGCAGGCATCCATCAGCCTGCCTCCTTGCTGGTCGTCATATTCGTACTCAAATGCCCATGGAATTGGTCCCGGATCCGGGCCTTGGCGCCCAGCATGCGCCATCGGATAGTGTGCAAACAAGAAACATTATCAATCGCGTTTTAATCGCAACCCTCAGTAAACAGGCACTGCCGGACCCTGACAGGGGCGCGATAAAGCGATGGGATGCTAGTGGCAGGCGCCGGGCTTCACCCCGGCCCGCGGCCTAAGCAGAAATGAAAGCGCTATCAATCACATATGCATTATTTGCGGGGCGATTCAGGTCACATTTCATACGTATCGGCCATGAGTCGGCTTGTGCACGCCCTAGACTGGCGTGACTCATTCGAAGGCGGGAATGTAGCGGATGGGGAATGCCGGGGCACACCGGCATCACACACAAAAAATGAAAATAAAGGACTATCAATGGCTAGATGGATACTCGCGGCCGGATTGTTGGGAACCCTGATCACGGCGCCCTGCGGGGCGGCGGCGGAGTGGTTCTTCCGGGGTACCGCGAATGGTTGGGCGGCGACCGCCATGGTGTCGACCGATGGGCTCAACTTTGATACCTGTCAGTTCTTCCTGGGCGGGGACGCCAGCGGCGGCCCGCGCTTCAAGATCGACCGATACGGCAACTGGCAGCAGAGCTACCCAACCGCCGACTACGCGGTCACTGCCAACACCCACTATCAGATCCGCATTCATGCCGGCACCCAGGCCATCACCACCACGGCGGTGGCGAGTTGCGAGGCCGCGGGGTTTGCCAGGACGCTGCCGCAGCTTCAGGTGCGCGGCACCTTCAATGGCTGGGCCAGCCTGCCCATGACGCTGGTGGCCGACCACCTGTGGCAGGCCGAAGCCTATATGGATGGCAAGGCCAACCAGCGGCTCAAGTTCGATCAGGCGGGGGACTGGGCCATCAACTTCGGCGACAGCAACGCCGATGGTGTGCTGGAGCGCAGCGGCGGCGACATCCTCTGGAGCGGCACGGGAATGGTGCGCTTCCAGGTCAATGACGAGACCCAGGCCTACAGCATCACGCCGCTCGGGGACGACAACCAGCCCCCCATCGCTGTCATCACCCCGGGCGGCACCCTGAATGTCGCTGTGGGGGATGTGCTCACCTTAAGCGGCAGCGACTCCACTGATCCCGATGGCCAGATTGCCAGCTATCTCTGGAGCAGCGGCGAGAGCACGGAGAGCATCAGCGTCAACACGGCTCAGGCGGGCACCTTCACCTATGGCCTGACGGTCACCGACGATCAGGGGGCCAAGAGCAGCAGCAGCGTGAGCCTGGTGGTGGCCGCCCCCCAGACCGGCGGCAACTGGTATTTCCGCGGTACTCCCAACAACTGGGGCCTGACCGCCATGACCAGCGAGGACGGAGTGACCTTCTGTACCGAGCAGGCCTTTGGCAGCAGCAATCCCCGCTTCAAGATTGATCGCAAGGGGGACTGGACCGAAGCCTACCCGGACCAGGACTACAAGGTGAGTGCCAACACCAGTTACCGCATCTGCTTCGATAGCCAGGACAAGACGCTGGAGGTGGCCCCCCTGGCCGGCGCCGACAATCAGGCGCCCACTGTGACAGCCACCCCGGCCCCGGGCAGCTATGCAGAGGCGCAGTCCATTACCCTCTCGGTGAGCGACGATAACGACAGCGCCCCCAGGGTCCATTTCACCACGGACGGCAGCCAGCCCACCACTGCGTCCCCCCTCTACGCCGGCCAGGCCATTGTCGCCAGCGACAAGGGTAGCGGCACCGATCTGGTGATCAAGACATTGAGTGTCGATGGGACCGGTAATCAAGGGGAGCAGAGCTTCAGCTATCAGATTGGCGAGAGCCCGGTGGCGGGGGGCGATTTTCGTGGCGAGAGCATCTATTTCCTGCTGACCGCCCGCTTCTACGATGGGGACGGGAGCAACAACTATTACAACCGGGACCGCTACAAGGCGGGGGATCCCCACTGGCGTGGCGACTTCAAGGGGCTCATCGAGAAGCTCGACTACATCAAGGATCTCGGCTTCACCGCCATCTGGGTGACGCCGCCGGTGGAGAACCGCTCCGGCCTCGACTATCACGGCTATCACGCCTACGACTTCTATCGGGTCGATCCCCGGCTGGAGTCGCCGGGGGCGGGCTACCGGGAGTTCATCCAGGCCGCCCACGCCAAGGGGATCAAGGTGATACAGGATGTGGTGATCAACCACTCCAGCCAGTACGGCCTGCGTGGCAAGACCTGGATCGATCGTCTGCCGGTCAAGTACTACGTGCCGGCAGGATCCAGCCAGGGGCTCATCAACAACGGGCCCTATCAGGGCAACCTCGGGGACTACGCCAGCGCCAACCGCTGTGACGATGACAACCCCGCCGCTCCCGACTGGTACAAGGCCCGCTGCCAGTCCGATCCGGCCGGCACCCAGCCCCTGATCGATCCCAAGACAGGGGCCAGCGTGCCGAGCGCAGGCTACAACCCCAACCGCTTCTTCGGCATCGATGCCCAGACCCTGGATCCCAGCTGGTATCACCTGGACGGTTTCATGTCCGGCGGCGACTGGGAAAACCCGCTCGCCCTGCAGCGCAAGCACATGGCGGGGGACTGCATCGATCTCGCCACCGGCAACCAGAACGTCAAGGATTACCTCAACGGCGCCATTCGTCAGTACCTCGACATGGGGGTGGATGCCATCCGTATCGATACCCTCAAGCACATAGAGCGGGACGAACTGCTGACCTATGTGCACGACTGGCAGGCCCACAAGCCGGGGCTGTTCGTGTTCGGCGAGAACCTGGTCAAGGGCACCGGCTGGGGATCCGAGCTGGCCAACGACAACGCCTCCGCGGTGATCCGCCCCTGGTGGTACACCCGCACCACGGCGAACCCGGCCAATCCTCGTGCTGGCGGAGATTCGGGTCTCTCGGTGCTGGACTTCTCCCTCTTCTCCACCTTCCGTGACAACGTCACCAAGGGGAGCTTTGGCGGAGTGGGGGGGATCTTCGCCATGGACTGGGTCTATGGGGATGCCACCAAGCTCATCACCTTCTTCCAGAACCACGACGTGGGGCCGGACAATGACTTCAAGTACCGCTATGGCGGGGAAGAGGGCAATGCGGCCATGACCTATAACCTGCTCTGGACCGCCCGCGGCATCCCGACCCTCTACTACGGGGAGGAGGTGATGTTCCAGGCCGGCAAGCCGCAAGACATCGACGGGGCCACCATGACGGTGGATCAGACAGGCCGTGCCTACTTTGGGGATGTGCTGGACAACCCGGCCACCCCGAGCCATCCGCTTTACCAGCACATCAAGCGCCTGAACCAGATCCGCAAGGCGGTGCCCGCCCTGCAGAAGGCGCCCATGAGCCAGGTGAACGAGTGGGGAAGCGGCATCAGCTTCGTGCGCGATCTCGGTGCCGAGGGGAGCTACGCCGCCGTGGGCCTCGCGGCCAACTCTGCCCAGCAGATAAGCCTGAGCGGCCTCAAGAACGGCACCTACAGGGATGCGGTTACCGGCACCACGGTCAGCGTCAGCAACGGCAACCTGAGCTTCCAGGTGCCCGCCTACTCTGCCCGAGTCTGGGTGCTGAACGGCCCCGGCAAGGTGGGGGCAGACGGTAAATACCTCAAATAAGGGGTGCCTGTGATGGTGTGCAGCGAGTCAGCCTTGGGGCCGACTTTTTTATGGCGCCGAGGCATGACGCGGGGGATGAGGGCTGGCGCATCCCACCTAGGTCGCACCGGGCGAGGCAAGCGCAGGGCCCAAGTTGCACACCTTTGGTGCGATTGCCCTGATATGGTGCATTTCCTTGTTGTTTGCCCTTGCGCCCAATCCCGCAGAAACATGTCAGACAGCCCCATGGCGCCCTCCTGGCGGGCATCTTCCATGCTGTAAAGTGACATTTTATCGGCATGATCAACCGAATAAACGGGTTTATTAGGAAGGACCACGACATGTTTTTGGGTTAATTGGGTAAACATGCTGATCCAGCACGGGAGTCGATCCCAGGATTGGTATGATCCATCTGTTTTTTGATGGATATACGGAATTTAAATTCGATTTTTGATGGTATATCGGACTCTTGTTTTGATTGGCGCTCTTTTTGCTGTGACTTGTCAGGCCCATGATGGCGATGTCAGGGGCAGGGGGCCGCAAGGTCGGGGGCTGGTGCCAGCAGGCTGAATGCACCGCCGCCATCCGTGCCGGAACGGTCTGGTTTTCGGGCAAGGGACGCCACAATCAATTCGTGTCAAGGAGTCATATGGAAGGTGAAATGACCATGCAGCCGGCGGCTGTGGGCAGAGGGTTGGCCCACACCCTCAAGGACGACGTCTACGGCATGATCCTCGGGGTCATGTTCATCGCGGTCGGCCTCAATCTGCTCAAGTGCTCCGGCATGATCACCGGCGGCATAGCGGGCATAGCCCTGCTGCTCGCCCACGTCAGCAGCCTGCCCATAGGGGTGCTCTTCTTCCTGGCCAACCTGCCTTTTCTGGTGTTCAGCTACTTCACCATGGGGCGGGGCTTCATGCTCAAGACGCTGGTGGTCAATGTGGCGCTCTCAGCCGCGACCCAGGGGGTGCCGCTGCTCTTGACGGTGAGCTACATCCACCCGCTGTTTGCCGCCCTGGTGGGGGGCACCTTCCTCGGCATGGGGGTGCTCTCCCTCGCCCGCCACAACGCCTCCGTGGGGGGCATAGGCGTGGTGACGCTCTGGCTGCAAAGGCGCACCGGCATCAACGCAGGCAAGAGCCAGATGCTGCTCGATGTGCTGGTGTTTGCGCTCTCCCTGCTCACCTTGCCGCTCTCTCTGCTGCTCTGGTCCACCTTGAGCGCGCTCGCCATGAACGCCATGCTGATGAACTGGCACAAACCCGGTCGTTATCAGGGGGGCTGAGTGGCGGCCCCGAGAGGGGGAGGGAATTGTTAAAAAGTGACCCTAGGTGCGCCTGGCGGGCATTTGGCTGCCAACGGCAAAAAAGATCATCTTGTCGCGAAAAAAGGCATGGTTACGCCTGAATTTATTGGTTTTTTGCCCCGTTGGCGGCGTTAAACCGGGCTACACCATAAAAAATTCAAAAAACTTCTTTACCAGTGACCAATGCATGAGTAAAATTTGTCGGCAATATTTTACACCCCCACTCCTCAACGGTGAGATATTGCCATGCTCAGGATTGCCAAAGAAGCGCTGACCTTCGACGATGTACTGTTGGTTCCAGCACACTCCACTGTTCTTCCGAATACCGCCGACCTGCGTACCAAGCTCACGTCTGCTATCTCCCTGAATATCCCGATGATTTCCGCTGCCATGGACACAGTGACCGAAGCCCGTCTGGCTATCGCACTGGCCCAGGAAGGCGGTATCGGCTTCATTCACAAGAACATGTCCATCGAGCAGCAGGCTGCCGAAGTGCGCAAGGTCAAGAAGTACGAGAGCGGCGTGGTCTCCGACCCCGTCACCGTACGCCCTGACATGACCATTGCCCAGGTCAAGGAGCTGAGCCACAAGAATGGCTTTGCCGGTTACCCTGTGGTCACTGACGGCAACCAGCTTGTCGGCATCATCACCGGCCGTGATGTGCGCTTCGTGATCGATCTCTCCCAGACCGTTGAACAGATCATGACCCAGAAGGATCGTCTGGTCACAGTGCGTGAAGGGGCCCCTCGCGAAGAGGTGGTTGCCCTGATGCAGAAGCACCGTATCGAGAAGGTGCTGGTGGTGAACGCCGACTTCAAATTGAAGGGCATGATCACCGTCAAAGACTTCCAGAAAGCCGAGCGCAAGCCGAACGCCTGTAAAGACGAGCGCGGCCGTCTGCGGGTCGGTGCCGCCGTCGGTGCCGGTGCAGGCAACGAAGAGCGCGTCGTCGCCCTGGTGGAAGCCGGTGTGGACGTGCTGCTGATTGACTCCTCTCATGGCCACTCCCAGGGCGTGCTGGATCGCATCAAGGCGACCCGCGACGCCTATCCTGAGCTGCAAATCATCGGTGGCAACGTGGCCACCGCCGCCGGCGCCCTGGCGCTGGTCGCTGCCGGCGTCAATGCCGTCAAGGTCGGCATAGGCCCTGGCTCCATCTGCACTACCCGCATCGTGACCGGTGTTGGCGTACCCCAGATCACCGCCATCTCCGACGCTGTTGACGCCCTGGAAGGCACAGGCGTGCCTGTGATTGCCGATGGCGGCATCCGCTTCTCCGGCGACGTGGCCAAGGCCATAGCCGCGGGCGCCAGCTGCGTCATGGTGGGCTCCATGTTTGCCGGTACCGAAGAGGCGCCGGGCGAAATCGAGCTCTATCAGGGCCGCTCCTTCAAGTCCTACCGCGGCATGGGGTCCCTCGGCGCCATGTCCAAGGGCTCCAGCGATCGCTACTTCCAGACCGACAACGCCGCCGACAAGCTGGTGCCGGAAGGGATCGAAGGGCGCGTGCCGTACAAGGGCCGCCTCAAAGAGATCATTCACCAGCAGATGGGCGGCCTGCGCTCCTCCATGGGCTTGACCGGCTGCGCCACCATAGACGACATGCGCACCAAGGCCGAGTTCGTGCGCATCTCGGGCGCCGGGATGAAAGAGTCCCACGTCCATGACGTGACCATCACCAAAGAAGCCCCCAACTACCGGATGGGCTGATGAAACGGGGCTCTGGCCCCGTTTCTTTAACACGTTTTTATCCCCACGCTTTTTGTGATAAATCAGCCTGATGCAGGAATAAAATGACTAAAGACATTCACCAGCACCGCATCCTCATCCTGGATTTCGGTTCCCAGTACACCCAGCTCATCGCCCGTCGTGTCCGTGAAATCGGCGTCTACTGCGAGCTGTGGGCCTGGGACGTAACCGAAGAGCAGATCCGCGAATTCAATCCGAGCGGCATCATCCTCTCCGGCGGCCCGGAATCCGTGACCGAGGCGGGCAGCCCCCGTGCCCCCGAGTACGTTTTCAACGCCGGTGTGCCGGTATTTGGCATCTGCTACGGCATGCAGACCATGGCCGAGCAGCTGGGCGGCAAGGTGCAATCCTCCACCCTGCGTGAATTCGGTTATGCCCAGGTCGAAGTGCTGGGCCACTCCGGCAAGACCAGCGCCCTCTTGCGCAACATCGAAGACGCCATCGCAGAGAACGGCCACGCCCTGCTGGACGTCTGGATGAGCCACGGCGACAAGGTCACCGAGATCCCGGCCGGCTTCACCACCATAGCCCAGACCGCGACCTGCCCCCATGCGGCCATGGCCGATGAGGCCCGTCGCTTCTACGGCGTGCAGTTCCACCCGGAAGTGACACACACCCGTCAGGGTGCCCGCATGCTGGAGCACTTCGTCAAGGAGATCTGTGGCTGCGAATGCCTCTGGACCCCGGCCACCATCATCGACGACGCCGTCGCCCGCATCCGCGAGCAGGTGGGTGACGATGAAGTGATCCTGGGCCTCTCCGGCGGCGTGGACTCCTCCGTGGTCGCCATGCTGGTGCACCGCGCCATCGGCGATCGCCTGACCTGCGTCTTCGTCGACAACGGCCTGCTGCGCCTGAACGAAGGCACCCAGGTCATGGAGATGTTTGGCGATCACTTCGGCCTCAAGATCGTCAAGGTCGATGCCGAAGAGCGTTTCCTCTCTGCCCTGGCAGGTGAAGACGAGCCGGAAGCCAAGCGCAAGATCATAGGCCGCGTCTTCGTAGAAGTGTTCGACGACGAAGCCAAGAAGCTGAAAAACGCCAAGTGGCTGGCCCAGGGCACCATCTACCCGGATGTCATCGAATCCGCCGCCAGCAAGACCGGCAAGGCCCACGTCATCAAGTCTCACCACAACGTCGGCGGCCTGCCGGAAGAGATGAAGATGGGTCTGGTGGAGCCGCTGCGCGAGCTGTTCAAGGACGAAGTGCGCCGCGTTGGTCTCGAGCTCGGTCTGCCCTACGACATGCTCTACCGTCACCCCTTCCCGGGCCCGGGTCTGGGTGTGCGGGTGCTCGGCGAGGTGAAGAAAGAGTACTGCGACCTGCTGCGCAAGGCTGACGCCATCTTCATCGAAGAGCTGCGCAAGGCCGACCTCTACAACCAGGTCAGCCAGGCGTTCGCCGTCTTCCTGCCGGTGCGCTCCGTTGGCGTCATGGGCGATGGTCGCAAATATGACTGGGTCATTGCCCTGCGCGCCGTCGAGACCATCGACTTCATGACAGCCCACTGGGCCCATCTGCCCTATGACTTCCTCGGTCATGTGTCGAACCGCATCATCAACGAGATCAACGGCATCTCCCGCGTGGTGTACGACGTCTCCGGCAAACCGCCCGCAACTATCGAATGGGAATAAGCGGTTAACGCCTCTCCCTGTCGATAACGTAAAACTGTCAAAAAGGCGCCCTTGAGGCGCCTTTTCTTTTTTCAATCGTTTGCGCCACACATCTTCTTTTTCCGAGCAGCTTTTTCGCCGCTTTGCCCCTGTCATATGTGACAGGGGCATTTTCGCGATCCCGCACCAGGCTCTCTCATGCCAATTGAGCCCGTTATCATCAATCGCTCGTGGCAAGGGGGGGGCCTACGTTCATGTGTAGACAGCCGCGAAAACTGGCCCATCGTCATCACGCCAAGCGGCACTGATGGCACCCCGGTGGTGACCGGACACCACTTGAATCAACGGGGCGGAACCCGAACAGCCAAACGAGCAGGGACAAGAGATCACGGAGGGTTTGTTATGTCAGAACAAGCAGTGCTGTTGGGCGGATGGACTGCCTACCACAAGCTGAGTGCCAAGGATCAGGCCGTATTCAACCAGGTGCTGGAAGGATTTGTCGGGGTGCAGTACACACCCTTTGAAGTCTCCACCTAGGTCGTCGCCGGTACCAACTACCGTTTCAAATGCAAAACCACAGTGCCCTTGCCCAACCCGATCCACGGGGAAGCCGTGGTGCAGATCTTCCAGTCTCTGGATGGCTCTGCTCATATCACCTCCATCACCCCGATCTGATTGGGTTGTGGGGCAAGGCGGGAAGGGGGAAAAGTCACCAACCGACTAGCCTCCAAACCTAACCAATAAGAAAGACGCCCGAGGGCGTCTTTTCTTTTTCCAATCGTTAGCGTGGTAAAGTAGCTTTCCTAACACTGCAAGTAACATAGAAAGGAGAAGTCGATGGCGAGTAAACCTTCAGCGATGAAGATGCCCGAACTATTGGTTTTCGCGAGGATGCTCTTTATTGGCTTTGTTGGAGCTGAAGTTGCACGTATCTTTTTCCTATTAGGAACTAGCTTCGCCCAGCAACTTGTTGATGTATCTCTCTGCCTAAAGGCGATGGGAGTACTGACAGGTTTAGGTATTTCTCTGCTTTACGCAGTCAAGAGAAATGCTCACTTGGCAGCTATGCACATAGTTCGGAGTTATCGTGTTGACTTGTTGGTAGGGGTAGTTATTGGAGTTTGGTCAAACAAATTGGCTTCGCCTTGGCTTGCAAAGATACATGCTGCGTTCAAGTCTGCGGATCCGCAATGGGCTCCGGCTATTCTCCTTCTTTTCTGTTTTATTCTGCTATCGCCATTTTTGCAAAAAAGATCAAGCTCTAAAAAGCAGACTTCCCAGCTCTATTTCATTGCAGACGAGGAAATTGAGGATAAGAAGGACGATTTACTTACAAATGAAGTACAGGCTAAATCGTTTGCAGAGACTGTTCTTGCAAGTGGCTCACATCCGGGGCTGGTCTTCGGTGTTGATGGCCCATGGGGTGTAGGTAAAACGAGTTTTATTAATCTGGTTGAGCGTTATTGGGACGATGCTGCTGACAAGGTTCTTGTTTGTAGATTCGAGCCGCTACGTTATGCCTCTGAACCTGATCTTGCTGACCGCCTAATTCGCGATCTATCTGCTGTGATTCAAGACAAGGTATTTGCGCCAGAATTTAGACCGGCAGCTTCGCGATATTCACGGCTCATCAAGGGAAAAGCCGACGTTTCATTCTTGGGGTTCAAGCTTTCGCTAGAGCCTTCACAGGAAACAGTCGATGAACTTCTCGACGATATTGACGAGGTCCTGCGCCGTATAGATCGGCGTGTAATCATCGTGATTGATGATCTAGACCGTTTGGACGCGAAGACGATGAACAATGTTCTATTTGCAACGAGGAGGACGTTCAAGCTGTCTCAGGCAACATATGTTCTTTGCTATGACACGGAAATACTTACTGGAAACAAAGAGGAAGGGGAAAGAGCGCGCGAGTTTTTGGAAAAATTTGTAACAGTCAAGCTAAGCCTGTTCGTGGACACCTCCAGTCTTTGTGACTTTTTGCGACGTGATTGGGCGCGCGATGAGAACCAACTTGGTTCGGTGTCCTCTGACACAATGATCAAACTCGGTGTCGTACTAAACGAACTGGCGGATATTTTGGGGAGTGATTTGGCGGCTAATTATCTGCCCTTTGTTGGTAATTTGCGCAAATTAAAGCGATTCGTCAACGCAATGCTCCTGATGCAAATCGAGAAAACTGACTTGGGGAGAACAGACTTTCACAAGCGGGATCTTATCAACCTGATGCTACTGCATTTGAACTACCCAGGGCTGTTTCGACGTATCTACGCAGAAGAAATAGATGGGCGAAGTGGTACTTTTTCACTGCGGCGAGGAGAAGGGTTCAAAAATGCTGAGACGTTTGCACCATTAAAGGATGAGTTACCTACTGCTGCTTGGTTCTTATTATCGCAGTTGTTTGACGCAAGCATTCTGGATATTGGCTCTGGCAGTAATGTTAATGAGTTGGATCTTCGCTCCAGGGCATGTTTTAACAACAATGGTTTTAGGAATTTAGAGGCATACCTCAAGCTGATAGTTCGTTTCGTAACACCAGAGCCACAGAAAACATTTGTTCTGTACCAAAGTGCAGTAGAGCGAGTTAAAAAGGGGGTATCGATCGCTTCAATACTCACGTCGCCAGACTTTGAGTTGATACGCGGAGAGCATGCTCACGATCAGTTTTGGCGTGTACTGGTCAATCAATCCCATGATTTCAAAAATGCACAGGCAGAAGATGCCATAAGCACGCTCATTAAGTATCTGCCACATTATTCTGCATTCAATAGCGACGATCAGGGGTTGCGTCAGCGGTCAATTTACTCTCTGTTGCGGTTGTTGGATCGTGTAGGCTGGGGCAGATTCTCGGGAAGACGACCTTCGAATAATGCTGACCATATCATAGAGATCGCGTGGCGGTTATTCGGAGAAAATGCATATCGAGGGAAGAGTCTTCTTGAACGACTTGTAAGCCCTGAGCGTGGAGTTCTTGGTTGGAATGATCTCATGATATTCAGGCTTGAGTGTTCCTCTGATCGTGGAGGACAACTGTACAACCTGCAGAAAGCACTTATTGTGCATCAAGATAAGAGTGCCGCCACATCAGGGCTAGTCAGTGAACTTGCCTTGATGGGAATGAGGAAACTCTCGCAAGAAGTATTTTCCCTCTTCAAGCGAACTTATATCGATTCACAACGAAATTTCTTTGCAGAGGTTAATGATGAGCCAGTTGATATATTTCTTGGGACTGCCTTTGTTGAGCATGTCGGGGAGGCATCACAAAATTCTGAGTTAGCAGAAGAGGGCTCACTTTCTCGGAAAGTAGCCATTGCGCGCAACATAGTTAACATATTCGTTATCTACCAGCTTAGTAATTCAAATCCGCCCAATGGTTCAGGAGTTGGCTGTGGGTACTATGACGAAAGTGGGTTTGGAGACGGAGGTGGTATAGCCAAGGCGATGAACGACTACGTGTTTGGTACCTGCTTCACTCCCGAAATTCATGAGAACAACGTGCTTCTTTTCCTTGACCACTGTTTGTCAAATCTAAGTAGTACATTCTTTTTGGGCAGAGATGAAGATGGTTATATTGCAACCAAAGGAGCACTTCCTGGAGGCCTGGATTCGAAAGCGATGGGACATTATTGGGTTAAATATCGCAAGCAGATTCGTGAGCTTAAGCTACATACTATCGAACGATGTGTCTTCACATCGAATTACACCGCCTTCTATAGTGATGACCTTGATGGCGTATTCACAGTGCTCGATGAACTGGCTGACGAATGTTCTATGTCGTGATTGATTACTCATTACGGCTCCGTCTGGGGTTTGAGCAAATGACGATTAAATATAATAAAGGGGCGATCTTAGCCCCCAATTCTCTATAATGCCCCCTTTAAAACCGCCGGGCCCATGTCCGGCGGTGCCATATGGTCTGCTTTAGCGCCGCTAGGCAGGGCCACGACAAGATTGAGAAATGGTTATGCATACCCTGGAACAGCTGCGCGCGGGCGAACTCTGCGGCGCTCGCCACCTTAAGCTCGCTGAAAACCTGACGGTTTTCCCCCCCGAGATTTTTAGCCTCAAAGAGACACTGGAGGTGCTGGATCTCACCGGCAACCAGTTGAGTCGGCTTCCTGACGAGCTGGCCGAGTTCAGCAAACTGCGCATCATATTCTGCTCCGAGAACCGCTTCACCGAGTTGCCCGAGGTGCTGGGGCGCTGCCCGGCACTCACCATGGTGGGCTTCAAGGCCAACCGGATTGCTACCGTCTCGGCCGCATCCCTGCCTGCAGGCTTGCGCTGGCTGATCCTGACCGACAACGCCATCGAGCAGTTACCCGACGAGCTGGGCCATTGCCCCGCCCTGCAAAAGTTGATGCTCTCTGGCAACCGCCTGCGCGAGCTGCCGGCAAGCCTTGCCAACTGCCATCGTCTGGAGCTGCTGCGCATCGCCGCCAACCGGCTGGAGGCACTCCCCGAGTGGCTGCTCGGTTTGCCGCGCCTCGCCTGGCTGGCCTATGCAGGCAACCCCTTTAGCGACGAGCAGGAGCGCCGACTCGGCGAGACGGCAGTTGCGGCCGAGATCCCCTGGCAGGCGCTGACGTTGGGGGAGCAACTGGGGCAGGGGGCGTCCGGCGTTATCCACAGCGCAGCACTGCGCTCCGATGAGGGGACGCAGGGGGTGGCGGTCAAACTCTTCAAGGGGGCCGTGACCAGCGATGGCCTGCCTCGCT
Source organism: Aeromonas sp. R4-3 (assembly GCF_040908275.1). Classification (NCBI taxonomy): domain Bacteria; kingdom Pseudomonadati; phylum Pseudomonadota; class Gammaproteobacteria; order Aeromonadales; family Aeromonadaceae; genus Aeromonas; species Aeromonas sp. R4-3. The sequence goes on along the minus strand of NZ_JBFODK010000033.1, from coordinate 17,448 downwards.
GCGAGCTGGCGGTGTCGCTCGCCGCAGGCAGGCACCCCAATCTCATCGGGGTGGCGGGCCGAGTCAGCGATCACCCCTCCGGCATGCCGACCCTGGTGATGACGCTGATAGACCCCCGGTTTGTCAATCTGGCCGGGCCGCCGAGCCTGGACTCCTGCACCCGGGATATCTATCCGGCGGATCTGACCTTCACCCCGAACGTCCTGATTGCCATGGTGCAGGGGGTGGCCGCCGCCGCCCGCCATCTGCATGAGCGGGGGATACTGCACGGGGATCTCTACGCCCACAACATGCTGCACTCTCTGCTGCACTCTGTTCAGGAACAGGGCCGGGTGCTGCTCGGGGATTTCGGCGCCGCCTCCTGTTATGACGGCGCCGACCGCAAGCTGGCTGCCCGGCTCGAGTGTCTGGAGGTCAGGGCCTTTGGCTGCCTGCTGGAGGAGCTGCTGGCGCGCTGCCACCCCAATGACGAGGCGCTTGGGGCGCTCCACTCACTAGCCGAAGCGTGTCTCCTGGCGGCTGTGTTGCAACGCCCCTCGTTTGCAGAGATTGCTGCCCGGATAGACGCCGTGGCGACCACCATGGTGGCGGAGCCCATCTGTGCATGAGCCAGGCCGCCTGGACGTCACCGGGCCGTCGCTCCCGATATAGACCCTGACCAGGATGAATATCTCGTTTGCAAAAAGGCGGGGCAGGGGGCAACAAGGGTTGCGCCGCCCCGATGAAGTTGTGATATTGATGCATCATTGCAGATGACGAGAGGATGATGATGGAAGCGGCGTTTTGGCATCAGAAGTGGAAAGAGAACCGGATTGGCTTTCATCAGGCAGATTTCAACCGCTGGCTGCAATCCTGGTGGTCGGCCCAGCAGCAGGGTGAGCCCGTGCTGGTGCCCCTGTGCGGCAAGTCCCGCGACCTGCTCTGGCTGAGCGGTCAGGGGCATCCGGTGGATGGTTTCGAACTCTCGGCCCTGGCCATCAGCCAGTTTTTCAGCGAGAACGGCTTGACCGAGGCACTGACCGAGGTGGGCCCCTATCGGTGTCACCAGCACGACGATCTGCGCATCTATCAGGGGGATTTTTTCGCCGCCCCTGAGCTGGGGCGCCGTTACCGGCTCGCCTACGACAGGGCCGCCCTTATCGCCCTGCCGACGGCCATGCGCCGCCAGTATGCGACCCTGATGAGCCGCATGATGGAGGCGGGTGGTCAGGTGCTGCTGGTGACCCTCGAGTATCAGCCGGAGCAGCAGGTGCAGCCGCCGTTCTCGGTGGGAGAGATGGAGGTGCGTACCCTGTTCGAGCGCGACTTTAGCGTGGAGGTGCTGGGGCGCGCCGCCGAGCTGGATCACCCCAGGGTGCTCTCGGGGCAGCTCTCCTATTTCGATGAGGTGGCTTATCGCCTGATCCGTCGGGGCTGAGGTGACAATGTGATCCCGCCACTGAAGAGGAGAAGCGAGCTTCTTTACCTCCTTTGACATAGATCAACGTGACAAATCGGGGGAATGCCTAAGATGAGGCTGTTTCTCAATCACTGCAGGTGTCGACCGATACGCTCTGGTTTGAACCATTCGGCCGTTCATCGACTCAGTGTCTGATTTTCACGCTCATGTTCACTTTTGGCGGCCCCGGTCGCAATTGATTATGGTTTTTCCAGCCGACCCCCAGGGGTCGGCTTTTTATTGTCTGCAATCTGTCGTGGGGCGGGGAAATGGGACGGGTATCGAGGCCCGATCAGGCCTCGAAGGTGGCGGCATTGAGCCGGAACGCCTTGGGATCGTCGATGAACTGGCCGGTGATCCGCTCGTCGTGCTCGTGGCCCAGGCCATAGCTGCAGAGGATCAGCCGATCCGAGGTACGCGAGCGCAGCTGGGTGATAAAGCGCACCAGATCGGCGCGGCTGAGCCTGCCCACCTCCTCGCGTACCCGCTCCCGCTGATCGAAGCCCAGATCCTTGTTGCCTATGCTGACCCAGAGCCGCTGGCCGCGGCTGCGCAGGTTGGCATCCCGCTCGCTGAGCTGGGCCTGCAGGCCCGCCTTGCTGTCCTGCCACTGCTGCTCGGTGAACTCCAGCATGGCCAGCGGGAAGAGATCGATGAACTCCTCCACCGCGTCCAGCAGGATCTGCGGCCCGGCCACCGGCGACTGTATATAGAAGATGAGGCCGGGATGACGGTTGAGGGGCAGGTTGCCGGCCCCCACCACGTAGCCCAGTTGCTGGCGGGTGCGCAGCTCGTGGAAGAAGGTGGAGGACATGATGTGGTTGGCCAGGGTGAAGCAGGCGAGATCCCGCGCCCGGGTGGTGCGGGACTGGTAATAGACCAGGAGCGCCGAGTCTTCGTGATCGCACCCCTGCTCGCGAATGAGGGTCCCTCTGTCCTGGATGGAGATGAGGGGGCGGCGGGTCTCGGCACTGGGCTGGCTGCTGACGCCGAGGTGACGCTCCAGCAGGGCGGCCAGCTCAAGCGCCTCGGCGGCTGTCCAGTCGCCGTGCACCAGGGTCTCTATGTGCACCTCGGCAAAGAGTCGGGCGACGAAGTCGGGCATTTCGTCGAGTGCTATGGTGCGCAGATGACGCAGCAACTGCTCGAACGGCGGGTTGTTCGGTTGCAGCAAACTGGTGAGCTGGTTGAACAGCTGGGAGATGGGCCTGGTCTTGGACTGGTTCTCCCAGTTGCGGATGAGCTGTTCCTTGATTTCGCTGAAGCGAGCCGGATCCGGATAGCCCAGGGTACGGTTGCCGAGGATCATGTCGAGCAGCAGCGGCAGCTTGTCGGCAAAGCCGCTCAGGTTGATGGTAAAGCCCCCCTGATGGGCATAGATCTGGTAGCCGAGCCCGGCGAGTTCGGCCGGGTAGGTGAGGGCATTGAGGTGATCCGTGAGCAGCTCCACCGCCAGCCTGGCCATGGCGATGTGGCGCGGGCTTCTGACCGCATGCTCGCTGTCGATGGAGATATAGAGGCTCCCCTTGGGCACCCCAAACAGGTGCTCGTGCAGGTGCCAGAGGCGAAAGCCGGGGCGGTCGACCAGGCAGGCCGGCATGTCGGCACTGAGGGACGGCGTTCTGGCATCGAGGCGGTTGCTGATAAAGGGGTTGGGGGAGGGCAGGTGCAAGGCGGGATCCGGCTCGCTCTGCTGCCAGCGGATCTTCTCGGCCTCGGTGATGGTCTGGACGCTGTAAGGAGTCTGATACCAGCGGGCCAGGCGATCCGTGCTCACCTCCGGCGCCTGTATGGTCACGCGCAGGTTGTGGGGGGTCAGCTTGGCGAGGAAGCGCCGGATCAGGGGCTCATCGTACTCGCGCATCATGTAGTCGCCGTGGAGCAGATCGTCCGGGGCATAGCTGAACAGGTTGAGTACCAGCCCCGAGACAGTGTCCAGCGCCCGGCCTCGCTCCTGGAACCGGAAGGCGGATTCCAGCACGCTGCGCTTCTCGTCATAACGCCAGGCTTGCAGGCCATGGCGTTCGATGAGTTTCAGGTAGCCGAACAGGGCGGCGATGATGTCGTCCACATGGGCAAGCCCGAGGGGCGTGAGACCGAAGCTGATGCCGAAGTCCTTGAAGTTGGCGCCGCTGATGCCGCCTCCGGCGGCGAGCTGGTTGACCCAGCCTCTCGCCTTGAGCAGGGAGAGCAGGCTGCCTTCCCCTTCGTAGCCGATGAGGTGGCTCAGGAAGGTGAGGGGCTTCTTGTCGTAGAGGGCATCCACGCTCGGCAGCGGGAAGGTCAGCGCCAGCTTGCGGGTCTCCTTGACTGGAGCTATCTGGATGCGGATGCCGAGATCATCGAGCCGGTAGAGGGGCGCCGTGAGGGCGGGGGGGCCCAGGCGGCGATCCGGAATTGTGCTGAAGAAGCGATCACACCACGCCAGCTGGGTTTCTATGGATGCCGGAGAGAGCATTACCAGCGCCATGCGATCCGCACTGTAGTGGCTTTCGTAGAACGCTATAAGGTCGGAGCGCAGATCCCGGCCGGGCAAGTCCGCCAGGGTATCCAGGTTGCCGACCGAGAACTTGGAGAAGGGGTGGGCCGGGTTGACCGTCTCCTTGTGCACCTGATAGCTGCGGCGCACATCGTCCTGCAACTTGAGGCGGTATTCGGAGTCGACCGCGTTGCGCTCCTTGTCGACCCACTCGGGGGCGAAGGTGGGGCAGATGAAGAACTGGGAGAAGCGATCCAGCCCCGCTTCGAAGAAGCCGTTGTCGATGTCGAAGAAGAAGTTGGTGAACTCGGTGCCGGTCCAGGCGTTGTTGCTGCCCCCGTGGCGGCTCATGAACTGCTGGTATTCGCCGGGTTTGGGATAAGTACGGGTACCGAGGAACAGCATATGCTCAAGGAAATGGGCCATGCCCTGGCGATCGACAGGGTCATCGAAGTGGCCGGTGTTGACGGCCAGGGAGGCGGCCGATTTATCGGTCTCGGGATCGCAGATCAGCAAGACCCTGAGCCGGTTTGCCAGCTCCAGATAGTGATACCGCCGATGGTCGTTGGGACTGGCATATGGGCTCATTGGGGCGTGACTCGCGGTGAATTTATTTGAATTTAAACATGATTATCGACCTCGCTATCTCACGAGGCAAACCCTTTTCTGAGAGGTAGCGCAATTGTTTCCCCCTGCATGGCGGGGTAAGATCCCCCCGCTATTTAAACAGGCCCCCTGGGCGAGGTTGTAATGAAAATCTACATCATGCGTCATGGCCAGGCTGGCATGAACGCAAAGACTGATGAACAGCGTCCACTGACCGAGCAAGGCATCGAAGAGTCCATCCACATGGCGAGCTGGTTGGCCCCTCAGCTGGCCGGCTCCCTGAGCCTGGTGATCCACAGCAACTACCTGCGTGCCAGACAGACCTGGCAGGCCATCTCTGCCGAGCTGCCCGAGGCCCTCAAGGTCGAGGAGAGCGGCGAGATCACCCCCTATGGGGATCCGGCCTTCGTGGCGAGTTATCTCACCGCGCTGGCGGCGACCCACGACAACATCCTGATGGTCAGCCACCTGCCCCTGGTCGGGTATCTGGTGCAGAGCCTCTGTCCGGCGGCGGGTGCGCCCATGTTTGCTACCTCGGGCCTGGCCTGCATCGAGTGGCAAGATGGCAAGGGGGCCTTGCTCTGGTTGGAAGGACCGCATACAATACGGTAAAAGTTAATAAAAAGTTACAGATTGGTTTTTTGGGGAAGAGAGAGTCGATTTTTCCGGTTTTTTATACAAATTTAACGGAATTATCTCGCATAAGCTGCTGTCATACGGATACAACTGCAAGAGGTTGCAAACGATGAGAGTGTTCAAGAAGTACCTGCCACTGATGGTGGCAAAACATGTCAAAACCTTCTTCAAGGGACGGATCTACATCCACGGCAGGGGGCGCTTCGATTTCCAGTCGGGCCTGCTGATGATGCCACTGCAAGCCGATATTCCCCACCGTCAGACGGTGCTCGAAGTCAACGAGCTGATATCGAGGCTGCACATGGATGCCGCTTGAATCGCATCTATGGTGTCATCTCCCCCTCATGCCCGCCCAGTGCGGGCATGATTGCATCTGGGCCTCTGTGACAACTCTCAGGCCTCTTCAAATCGATTTTCGAATAAGGTTGCCGCGCCCCGCATCAGGGTGCTTGCTTATCCTGTTTGCCTCTCTATACTCCCGCGAAATATCCGCCCCCTTTCTCTGGACATAGCGATGCCCCTTGCTTTCCTGTTCCCCTTCTCCTGCATGGCCATCTGGGCCGGCAACGGCATCGTCAGCAAGCTGGCGGTGGGGGTGCTCTCGCCGGCCGCCCTGGCCTGGTCGCGTTGGATGGTGGCGGCCCTGGTGCTGACCCCCTTCCTCGCACGGCGGGCCTGGCGCATGCGTGACAAGCTGCGGGCCGGTTTCTCCCGGCTGGCCATGCTGGCCCTGCTCGGCATGGTGCTGAACCAGACCTTCGGCTACTACGCGGCCCAGACCCTGGGGGCCACCGAGATCGGGCTGATGATGGGGCTGACCCCGCTGATGACGGTGCTGCTCAGCATCTGGCTGCTGCGCGAGCGCCCCACCTGGGGCGCCCTCGTTGGAGGCGTCATCTCCATCCTGGGGCTCGCCATCCTGTTGGGGCAGGGGGATCCAACCCGCTTGTTCACCCAGGGCATTCACATCGGATCCGTCTACATGCTGCTGTCGGCGGCCACCTATGCGCTCTACAGCGTGCTGCTCAAGCGCTGGGATCTGGGGCTCGACAACTGGTCCATGCTCTACGGCCAGGTGCTCTGCAGCCTGCTGTTCCTCACCCCCTTCTACCTGCTGGTGGATGGCAAGTGGCCGGATGGCAGCGCGCTCTGGCTCATCCTCTATGCGGGGATCCCGACCTCGGCCCTATCCCCCTGGCTTTGGATGCAGGGGATAGCCCTGCTCGGGGCCAGCCGTACCGCCATCTTCATGAACCTGTTGCCTGTGATGACGGCGGCCCTGGCCATCAGCTGGCTGGGAGAGACGCTCACCAGCTATCACCTCATCGGCGGCGGCATGACACTGCTGGGGGTGCTGCTGGCACAGCTGCTGGTCAAGCCCGTGGTCGTGCGGCGGCGGACCCGGCTCGCGATGGCCGGCTGCCAGGAAGATTGAACGAAAAGACCGCCCTTGGAGGCGGTCTTTTGCTATCTGGGGGGCGCTTACTGCGCCGTCAGATAGAGGTCTTTGGCATAGACCAGATCTTGCGGGTTATGGTAGGGGTAGCCCTTGACGAAGGGCTTGAGCAGCCGTGACTTCACATAGAAGTAGACGGGGGCTATGGGGGCCTCCTCGTCGATCAGCGCCTCGGCCTGCTGATAGAGCCGGTTGCGCTCGGCCGGATCCTTGGCGTCATGGGCCTTGGCCAGCAGGGCGTCGTACTTCTTGTTGAACCACTTGCCGCTGTTGGCGCTGCTGTTGGAGGTCATGATGTCGAGGAAGGTGGAGGCATCGTTGTAATCCCCGTTCCAGGAATAGCGACTGACCCCGAAATCCCCTTCGTTCAGGGCCGAGACCATGGTCTTCCACTCCATGTTGTTGAGCTCGGCCTTGACCCCCAGGTTGTGTTTCCACATGGAGGAGATGGCCAGCGCTATCTTCTTGTGCCCCTCGTTGGTGTTGTAGAGGATGTCCACATCCAGCGGATTTTGCGGCCCGTAGCCCGCCTCGGCGAGCAGCGCCTTGGCCTGTTTGATGCGCGCCTCCTTGCTCATCAGCTCGCTGGCCGGGCGCTTGAGCTCGAAGCCATCGACGCTCGGTGGGGTCAGGCTGAATGCCGAGAGCTGTCCCTGTCCCAGGATCTTCTCCGTGATGGTGTCTCTGTCTATGGCAAGGGAGAGCGCCTTGCGCACCCTGACGTCGTCGAAGGGTTTGCGCTGGGTGTTGAACACGTAGTAGTAGGTGGCGAGCATGGGGGCGCTCACCAGATCGTCCGGGCTCTGGCGCTTGATCTGCTGATACTGCTCCAGGGGATAGGTGGTGTAGTGCAATTCGCTCGCGCGATAGCGGTTGTAGGCCGCGGTATCGGAGACGATTTCGAGGTAGATCACCTTGTTCAGCACTGTGTGCTCATTGTCCCAGTAGTGGGGGTTGCGCTCGGCGATGAGCCGCTCGTTGGGGGTCCACTCCTTGAGGGCGAAGGCGCCGTTGGAGACTATGTTGCCCGGCTTGACCCACTCGTGGCCGAACTTCTCTATGGTGGCCCTGGGGGCCGGGAAGGTGGTGTAGTGGGAGAGGGTCTTGAGGAAGAAGGGGACAGGGGCCTTGAGGGTGATTTGCAGGGTGTGATCATCGATCGCCTTGATCCCCAGGGCATCCGGGCTCTTCTTGCCCTGCACCACCTCGCTGGCGTTGGCGACGCCGGTCAGCTCGATGAACCAGGCGTAGTTGGAGGCGTTTTTGGGATCGGCCGCCCGTTGCCAGCCATAGACATAATCCGCCGCCGTCACCGGCTCGCCGTTGGACCACTTGGCATCGGGTCTGAGCTTGAAGGTGTAGATTGTGCCGGTGTCATCGAGCTCGTAACCGAGTGCCCCGGCCGCCTGCAGCTTGCCGTCGCCATCCAGGGTGTAGAGCCCCTCGAACAGATCGTTGACTATGTCGCTGCCCGCACTCTCTTCCACCATCTGGGGGTCGATGGAGGCGGGTTCTGTGCCTATGTTGCGCACGAAGGTTTGCTGGGCACTGGGTAGCAACTTGGTGCCTGCGGGTACCTGGGCCGCCAGGGCGGGGAGGGAGATCAGGGCGGCAACCGCGCCGGCAATGAGAGTCCTTTTCATTGAATATCCTTATGTTTTTTTGCTTCCAAAGCCGAGCCAGTGTGCTGGATTGAGGAGGAGATCTCAAGAGGGGGGAGCGGCGGACGCCGGGGGAGAGAACCGGATGGGGAGGGGCGGGGTGAAATGGCATTATTGTCACGAATTAACATGATAAAAGACGCCGATTGAAGCCCGATTTTCAGCGCTAAGCCCCCTGCTGACGGGGTTTTCTGGCGATTTATACGGCGGCTTAATTCGCTGCAAAAACAAAAAACAGGCGTTACATTAGGTTACAAAACAACGCTGCCGAGGATCGGCACTTTTTTTGCCGACACTTGCAAACGTTTTCAACGGCCAACGGAAACGATCTTAAAGGAACAAGAATGCGAAACATGATCACCATGGGCGAGTTCATCGTCAAAAAGCAGGCGGACTACCCTACCGCGACCGGCGAGCTGACCTCCTTGCTCAGCTCCATTCGTCTGGCTGCCAAGGTGGTGAACCGGGAGATCAACAAGGCGGGGCTGGCGGACATCATCGGCTCCATGGGGGCCGAAAACGTGCAGGGGGAGGTGCAGCAGAAGCTGGATGTCTACGCCAACGAGCGCTTCAAGGCGGCGCTGGAGGCCCGTGGCGAGGTGTGTGGCATGGCATCCGAGGAGGAGGAGGACTTCGTCTCCTTCGATTCCGAGCTCTCCCGTCACTCCAAGTACGTGGTGCTGATAGACCCCCTGGACGGCTCCTCCAACATAGACGTCAACGTCTCGGTCGGGACCATCTTCTCCATCTATCGCCGGGTCAGCAAGCCGGGCGCCGGGGTGACCCTGGAGGACTTCCTGCAACCGGGCAACCGCCAGGTGGCCGCCGGTTACGTGGTCTATGGCTCCTCCACCATGCTGGTCTACACCACGGGCTTCGGGGTCAACGGCTTCACCTACGATCCTTCCATCGGTTGCTTCTGTCTCTCCCACGAGAACATCCGCATCCCGGAGGAGGGCAAGATCTACTCCATCAACGAGGGCAACTACATCAAGTTCCCGGACGGGGTGAAGAAGTACCTGAAATATTGCCAGGAGCGGGACGAGGCGACCCACAGGCCCTACACCTCCCGTTACATTGGCTCTCTGGTGTCGGATTTCCACCGCAACCTGCTCAAGGGCGGCATCTACATCTATCCGTCCGGCACCAACTCCCCGAACGGCAAGCTGCGCCTGCTCTATGAGTGCAACCCCATGGCCTTCCTGGTGGAGCAGGCCGGTGGCAAGGCGTCCGACGGCTTTGGCCGCATCATGGACATCCAGCCCACGGCGCTGCACCAGCGTACCCCCTACTTCGTCGGCTCCACCAGGATGGTGGAGCGGGCCGAGGCCTTTATGCGTGAGTTCTCCGCACACGAGGATCCGGCCAACCAGGGGTGATGCCCGGATGTCGTGCCAGCGATGAGCAGATAAAAAACGGGAGCCAATTTGGCTCCCGTTTTGTTTGGCACTCGCTGCCACTAGAGGCTGTTGTTGGCGAGATCCGTCAGCAGGGCATCCACCAGTTTCAGGCGCATGGCTCTGTCCTGGTTCGGTACCTGGAAGCGCAAGCGGGTAGGTCCATCCATTTTATAGATACGTGGCTGGCTGGAGAGCAGTTTTACCAGATAGGTCGGGTTGACGCGGGTCTCCTGGGTGAAGTCCAGGTAGCCGCCGCGATCGCTCATCTCCACCCGGCGAATGCCAAGGGCCGTGGCCCGCTGGCGGAAGGCCGCGATCTCCATGAGGGTCTTGGTCGGCTCAGGCAACAGGCCGAAGCGATCGATGAGCTCCACCTTCAGCTCGCGCAGCTCCTGCTCGTCGGCGGCGCTGGCGATGCGCTTGTACATGGAGAGACGCATGTTGACGTCCGGGATGTAGTCGTCCGGCAAGAGGGCGGGCAGGCGCAGCTCCACCTCGGTATGCTGGCTCATCAGCTGCTCGAGGGACGGCTCCTTGCCATGTTTGAGGGCCTCCACCGCCTGCTCCAGCATCTCCATGTAGAGGGTGAAACCGACCGATTCGATCTGGCCGCTCTGATCGTCCCCCAAGAGCTCGCCCGCGCCCCGGATCTCCAGATCGTGGGTGGCGAGAGCAAAGCCGGCCCCGAGATCTTCAAGGGAGGCGATGGCTTCGAGCCGCTTGGCGGCATCCTTGGTCATCAGCTTGGGATGGGGGGTGAGCAGGTAGGCATAGGCCTGGTGGTGGGAGCGGCCGACCCGGCCCCGCAGCTGGTGCAACTGGGCCAATCCCAGGTGATCCGCCCTGTCCATGATGATGGTGTTGGCGCTCGGCACGTCTATGCCGGTCTCTATGATGGTGGTGCACACCAGCAGGTTGAAGCGCTGGTGGTAGAAGTCCGACATGATGCGCTCAAGATCGCGCTCGCGCATTTGGCCGTGGGCGATGCCGATGCGCGCCTCCGGCACCAGCTCGGCGAGATCAGCCGCGCACTTCTCTATGCTCTCGACGTCGTTGTGCAGGTAGTAGACCTGACCGCCCCGTTTGAGCTCCCGCAGTACCGCCTCGCGTACCACCGCCGGCTCGTGCTGGCGCACGAAGGTCTTGATGGCGAGCCGCTTGGCGGGCGGGGTGGCGATGATGGAGAGGTCCCGCATGCCGGACATCGCCATGTTGAGGGTGCGCGGAATAGGTGTTGCCGTGAGGGTGAGGATGTCCACGTCGGCGCGCAGCGCCTTGATCTTCTCCTTCTGGCGCACCCCGAATCTGTGCTCCTCGTCGACGATGAGCAGCCCCAGATCCTTGAAGGTGAGGTCGGAGCCGAGCAGCTTGTGGGTGCCTATGATGATGTCCACCTTGCCATCGGCCAGCTCCTTGAGCACGGCCGTCTGCTCCTTGGCGGAGCGGAAGCGGCTCAGCACCTCCACCCGTACCGGCCAGTTGGCGAAGCGATCGCGGAAGTTGTCGTAGTGCTGCTGGGCCAGCAGTGTGGTGGGCACCAGCACGGCCACCTGCTTGCCGCCGTGCACCGCCACGAAGGCGGCGCGCATCGCCACCTCCGTCTTGCCAAAGCCCACGTCGCCGCACACCAGCCGGTCCATGCTCTTGGCCTGGCACATGTCGCCGAGCACCGCATTGATGGCATTGAGCTGATCCTCTGTCTCCTCGAACGGGAAGCTGGCGGCAAACTGGCGGTAGCTCTCCTTGTCGTGCTTGAAGGCAAAGCCGGCCCGCGCCGCGCGTATGGCATAGACATCGAGCAGCTCGGCGGCCACGTCGCGCACTTTCTCCGCCGCCTTGCGCCGCGCCTTGACCCAGGCCTCGCCGCCGAGCTTGTGGCTGGGGGGGTTATCCGAACCCGTGTAACGGCTGATAAGGTGCAGGTTGGTGACCGGCACGAACAGCTTGTCGCCACCGGCGTACTCCAGGGTGAGGAACTCGGTGGGCAGGCCGCCGGCATCCAGGGTCTCGAGCCCGAGATAGCGGCCGACCCCGTGATCCAGATGCACCACGGGCTGGCCCTGGGTCAGCTCGCCGAGGTTGCGGATCACCGCATCCGAGCTCAGGTTCTTGCTCTTCTCCCGCTGCCGCTTGCTTCTGATCTTGCCGCCGAGCAGCTCGGTCTCTGTGATGAGGGCCAGGGCCTCTGCCCCGGCAGGCTCGAGCAGGAAGCCCCGCTCCAGCGGACTGACCAGCAGGCCATGACGCGCCTTGCTCCCGACGAACTCCTCGAGGGAGGCGAACTCCTTGGGTTGCAGGTTGATCCGTGCCAGCAGATCGCCTAGCCCCTCGCGCCGCCCCTCAGACTCCACCGCGAACAGAGTGCGGCCGGCAAAGCCTTGCAGGAACTGGCTGAGGGCCAGCAGGGGTTGCTCCTTGCTGTGATCGAGCTGCAAGTCGGGCAGGGGGGCTATGGGCAAGTCGTGCTGGCCCGCGCCGCCGTCGGTAGCCGCCTCCTGCAGGCGCACGGCGCCGTACTGGCCGAGGGCGGCGAAGAGCTGCTCTACCGGCAGGTAAATTTGCTGGGGAGGCAGCAGGGGGCGGGTATTGTCCCAACGCCTGTCTTCATAGCGCTGGCCTATGTCGTTCCAGAAGCGCTGGGCCGCCGGGTAGATCTCCCCCACGGTGAGCAGCAGGGTGTTGTCTGGCAGGTAGTCAAACAGGCTGGCGGTCTGGCTGAAGAAGAGCGGCAGATAGTATTCGATGCCGGCGGGCCAGCGCCCCTTGCTCACCTCCTGATAGACGGATCCCTCCGCCCGCGACAGCTCGAACTGCTCGCGGAACTGACCGCGAAACAGCTCGATGGCGGCCTCGTCGGTGGGAAATTCCCGGGCGGGCAGCAGGCTGACGCTCTTGACCGGCTCGCTGGAGCGTTGGCTCTCGGGATCGAAGGGGCGGATGGAGTCCACCTCATCGTCGAAGAAGTCGATGCGATAAGGGCGGCTGCTGCCCATGGGGAAGAGATCCAGCAGGGAGCCGCGGGCGGCGAACTCACCGTGTTCCAGCACCTGCTCCACCGCCACATAGCCCGCCTCGGCCAGCCGTCCCCGCAGCTGTTGCAGGTTGAGGCGCTGGCCGCTGGTCACCATCAGGCTGTATTTGTCGAGATAGGCCTGGGGCGCCGTGCGCAGCATCAGGGTGGAGATGGGTACTATCAGCACGCCGCTGCTCATCTGCGGCAGCGTATAGAGGGTCTCGAGCCGCTGGGAGATGATGTCCTGATGGGGGGAGAAGGTGTCGTAGGGCAGGGTTTCCCAGTCCGGGAACATCAGCACGGGGCAACCCTGATCGGCCAGCAGGAAGCTGAGCTCCTGTTCGAGGCGCAGGGCGCTCGGGGTATCGGCGGTCACCAGCAGGACGGGGCGGTTGGCCTCCCGGGTGAGGCGGGCGGCAACCAGCGCCAGGCTGCTGCCGACCAGCTGGCCCAGGGTTATTTTCTGGCCCGCTTTGGCGGGCAAGGCGGGGAGTTTCATTGGCATCGTTCGATTCTTTTAACGTTGACGTTGGCTGTGATTAGCGCTGACGCTCTTGGGCACGCAGTTTGAGCTGCTTGGATTGCACATGCAGGCTGGCACGCACCAGCAGCTCCCTGTCATCCTCGCGGATCCGCACATAGTCGAGCACCACATGGGTGCCGTGCTCGCCGGGCTCCCGCTGCTTGACTTCGCCATAGCAGTAGACGGCGGAGGCCTCTTCCCGCAGGAAGATCTTGAGTCGTACCAGCTGGTGCAGCTGCGGCGGCTCGCCGTGGCCCTGGCGCGGGTGCAGGTAGGTGAGCTGGCCGGCGCCAAAGCGCAGGGTGTGGAAGCGATGCTCGGGGTGATCCTGCGCCGCCAGCACGAAGCCCATGATCATGTCGATCTTGCGGGACTGCTGGTTGATGATCTCCACCAGGTCGTGCATGGACTCGTTCTGGTTGCGCAGCAGGCGGCTGCTCACCAGATCGATGGAGGTGATGGCGGAGGCGATGCGAAAGGGCTCGGGCAGCTCGGCATCAAGGGCCTCCAGCGTCGGCAGGTGAAAGTCGGCCGGCATGGGGATCACATTGACCGGCGTGGCATGGGTGACGCTGAAGAACTGTTCCTGCATGGAGGCTATCCCTTGTTGTCATAGACGATTTCTAACGGCGCTGTTGACCTTGCCCCGCGGCGGCGTCCCCGGCCTGGCGTGAGACGCCATGTCTGGCCGTACCTTGGGTGCTCCCGTCACGACGGGACGCGCAACATGGCGGCGGGGGCCTGCGCATTGGGCGAAACATGGCGCCATGGGCTGCCTTTAAGGCTCAGGAGAATGGGCCATTGCGCCTGCCCTGGCGTCATCTGCTGCGGCAACGCGGCTTGCGTTGAGGCGTCAACAGACCCTATTATCCGGCATCTTATTTTGTTGGCAACGTAGATATCCTTGAAGACTGGACTTTTTCAGCCACTCTCGCTGGCCATAGGCCTGCGTTATGCAGGCTCACGACGCAGTAACCGCTTCGTCTCCTTTATCTCCCTGTTTTCCACCTTTGGCATCGCCATCGGGGTTGCGGCCCTGATGGTGGTCATTTCGGTGATGAACGGTTTCGAGGGGCAGCTCAAGGGGCGCATTCTCGGGGTGATCCCCCACGTGGTGGTGACCAATCCGGCGGGGCGCATCGATGCCCATCCGCCAGGCCTGCCCGATCTCGACAAGCTGCCCCACGTGGTGGCCACGGCCCCCATGCTCGACAGCGAAGGCATGTTGCAAAGCCCGGGCCAGCTCACCGGCGTGAGCGTGCAGGGGATAGACCCGGCCCGCTGGCCCAAGGATGACATCCTCCATGCCCAGATGCTGGGGGGACGGCTGGACAGCCTGCAGCGCGGCCAATACCACATAGTGCTGGGGCAGGGGGTGGCCAACCGCCTCAAGGTCTCCATTGGCGACGAGGTGCGTCTCATCCTGACCGAAGGGACCCGCTTCACCCCCTTTGGCCGGGTGCCGGCCCAGCGGCTCTTCACCGTCTCCGGCATCTTCGGGGTCGGTGCCGACGTGGACAGCCAGGTGGCGCTGATTGCCCTTGGGGACGCCCAGCGCCTGCTGCGCCTGCCCGAGGAGACGGTGGGCGGCATCCGCCTCTGGCTCGACGATCCCTTCGCCGCCGACGAGGTGGTGAAAACCGCGCTGCCGGACGGGCTGGAGTGGCAGGATTGGCGCCGGGAGCGAGGTGAACTCTTCCAGGCCGTGGCCATGGAGAAACGCATGATGGGGCTGATGCTGGTGCTGATCATCGCGGTCGCCACCTTCAATATCCTCTCCGCCCTGGTGATGGTGGTTACCGACAAGGAAGGTGAGGTCGCCATACTGCGTACCATGGGCATGAGCGAGTCGGGGATAGTCAAGATTTTCATGGTGTTGGGGGCGTCGAGCGGCGTCATCGGCGCCCTGTTTGGCGGTCTGGCGGGGCTGGCCCTGTCGTTCGGACTCAACCCCCTGCTCGATGCGGTGGGGCTCAACCTCTATATGGCGGCGGGGGGCAGCGGTCTGCCGGTCATCGTCGAACCCGCCCAGGTCATGACCATCTTGCTGGGTGCCGTGCTGCTGAGCTTCAGTGCCACCCTCTATCCGGCGGCCCGTGCGGCCCGGGTCAAACCGGCCGAGGCATTACGTTATGAATAGCGCCGTGAATCCATCATCTTCTGTTGTTACCTCCGGTGCGAGTGCCGGCGTTGTGACCGGTGCCAATGTTATCACCGGTATAAGTGGAGCCCCTGTTATGAATGAACCCCAGTCCTGCGAGCCTCTGCTGCGCTGCCAGGCCCTCAACCATGTCTATAAAGAGGGCAATCTGGAGACCCAGGTGCTCAAGGGGATAGATCTCTGCGTCGCCCCCGGCGAGATGCTGGCGGTGGTGGGGAGCTCGGGCTCGGGCAAGACCACCTTGCTGCACCTGATGGGGGCGCTGGACAACCCCTCGAGCGGCGCCGTGCTGTTCAAGGGGCAGGACATCCACCACTGGGACAGCAAGACCCAGGCCCGTTTTCGCAATCAGGAGCTGGGCTTCGTCTACCAGTTCCACCACCTGCTGGCCGAGTTCACCGCGCTGGAGAACACCGCCATGCCGCTGCTGATCGCCGGCGAGTCGGTGGCGAGCGCCACCGACAAGGCGACCCGCATGCTGGGACGGGTGGGGCTCTCCCATCGTCTCAATCACAGGCCTTCCGAGCTCTCCGGTGGCGAGCGCCAGCGGGTGGCCATCGCCCGTGCCCTGGTCAACGAGCCTAGCCTGGTGCTGGCGGACGAGCCCACCGGCAACCTGGATCACGCCAGTGCCACTGCGGTGTACGAGCTGCTCTGCGAGCTCAACCGGGAGCTGGGTACGGCCTTCGTGGTGGTCACCCATGACTTGAGCCTCGCCGCCAAGCTGCACCGCCGGGTGACCCTGGTGAGCGGCATCATGGCGGAGGTCGCCTGATGTTCAAGCCGCTGCCCCTCTTTCTGGGCCTGCGTTACAGCCGCTCCCGCCGTCGCAACGGCTTCATCGCCTTTATTTCCGCTTCTTCCCTGATTGGCATAGCCCTCGGGGTGATGGCCCTCATTCTTGGCCTCTCCGCCATGAACGGCTTCGAGCGGGAGCTCAAGAACCGGGTGCTCTCGGTGGTGCCCCACGGGGAACTCATCGGCATGGAGGCGCCGCTGCCCGACTGGCCGAGGCTTAGGGACTACCTGCTGGCCCAGCCCGGGATCGAGGCCGCGGCCCCTGTCATCCGCCTCGATGGCCTGCTGGAGCACGGCTCCGCCATCAAGGGGGTGCAGGTGCGTGCCGTGCTGCCCGAGCTTGAGGCGAACCTGTCGGATGCGGGCAACTACATGACGGGGCTGGGGTTTCGTGAACTGCAGGCGGGCGAGCACGGGGTGATCCTCGGCAAGACCATAGCCGACAAGCTAGGGGTCAAGATAGGTGACCCCGTGACCCTGCTGCTGCCCCAAGGGGGAGACGAGACGGGGATCAAGAATCCCCGGCGGGAGACCCTGACCGTGGTGGGGCTGCTGGAAATAGGCGGCCAGCTCGACGGCGTGCTCGGGTTCATGCACCTTGCCGATGCCCAGTCCATCACCGGCATGGGCAGCGCTGTGGAGGGCTTCAGCCTCAAGGTGAACGACGTGCTCAAGGCGCAGTCCATCACTGTGGCGGCCGCCCGCAAATTCCCGCACTACGTCTACATCAGCAGCTGGATGAGTCGCCAGGGGTATCTCTATCAGGACATCCAGATGGTGCGCACCGTCATGTACGTGGTGATGCTGATGGTGGTGGCGGTGGCCTGCTTCAACATAGTCTCCACCCTGGTGATGGCGGTGAACGAGAAGCGCAGCGAGATCGCCATCCTCAAGACCATGGGGGCGAGCCCGGGCCAGATCCGGCTCACCTTCGTCATCCAGGGGATGGTGAACGGGGTGGCGGGCGCCTTGCTCGGTGCCCTGCTGGGGGGCCTGCTTTCGAGCAAGCTGACCCAGATCCTGGGCGTTATCGAGAAGCTCATCGGCCATCGCTTCTTGAACCCGGACATCTATTTCATCGACTTCCTGCCGACCGAGCTGCACATGCAGGATCTGGTGATTGTGACCAGTGCCGCCATCCTGATGAGCCTGCTGGCCACCCTCTATCCCGCCTGGCGGGCCAGCGGTCTGGTGCCCTCCCGGGAGCTGGGTCACTGATCCGTGAGCCAGGTTTGCCAAGCCTGACAAGATGCTGAAAAAGAGGGGCCCGCCGGTGC
>NZ_JBFODK010000032.1:3807-123038 GCF_040908275.1 Aeromonas sp. R4-3 | reverse complement strand
CTCGCACTTGGGGAGGGGTTCCCGAGCGGCCAAAGGGATCAGACTGTAAATCTGACGGCTCTGCCTTCGAAGGTTCGAATCCTTCTCCCTCCACCATTCAAGTGCGAACAATCAGGAAAATACCCCGTGGAGGGGTTCCCGAGCGGCCAAAGGGATCAGACTGTAAATCTGACGGCTCTGCCTTCGAAGGTTCGAATCCTTCTCCCTCCACCATCTTCCTGCATTGCGTGAAAGGCCTGTAAAAAGTAGTACCCCTGTGGAGGGGTTCCCGAGCGGCCAAAGGGATCAGACTGTAAATCTGACGGCTCTGCCTTCGAAGGTTCGAATCCTTCTCCCTCCACCATCCTTCAGAAAACCCGGCCTGGCGCCGGGTTTTCGCATTTATGACCAGTGGTCATTTGACACTGTCAGATCTGACAATTGCCCTGCCCCCGCTTTTTCGAAACAGTGAATGCCTCGAATCGCAAGGAGCGCCCTCACATGTTTGAAATCTGGGATGAAAGGGGCCGGGAGCAAGGGTTGACGCTGCCCGAGCTGCAACAACGGCTGCGCCATTATCAGGGTGACGTCATGGTGCGCTATCTCAACCGCCTCGGCCTGCCAAGCACCCTGTTCCTGACCGTTGCGCAGGGCCAGGCCTACCAGCGCTTCAAGGCAGGATCCCCCAAACTCGACTGGGAGTGGCTGGCCCAGGCCATGCACGCGGTTCCGAGCCAGCACACCCAGCAGGCCATGGCAGCCCGCTGAGGCAGCCTCAGGCACGAGGGAGAAGCCCCCTCAGCTCCTCGACTATACGTCCAAGCAGTGCCCTGAATTCCCTCAATTCGGCTTCGCACTCCCCCGCCCCCTGCCGACGGATCTTCTCCTCCAGATGCCAGGCCTGCTGCGCCAGATCCTCGACCATCATCATGGAGATGGTGCCCGCCTGGCGATGCACCCAGTCTGCCAGCGCCTTGTCGTTCTCCTGCACCTGTGCCAGGGATTGCGCTAGCTCCTCGCAAAACTGGCCCAGCATCTGCGTGAAGGATTCACCCGTCCCGAACAGGCGCTGCAACGCGGCCACATCCAGCAGACCGGGGGACGGCAGCAGGTGCCATTTCATCAGCATGCCACGCAGCCCCTCCAGCAGCACCGGCTTGCCCAGCACATCGTTCATCCCGGCGGCCAGATAACGCTGCCCCTGCTCCGGCATCACATTGGCGGTCATGGCGATGATGGGAAGGGAGGCCAGGTCCCGGGTGGCGCGCACCCTGCGGGTAAAGTCGTAGCCGTCCATCACCGGCATCTGGCAGTCGCACAGGATGAGCTCATATGGCTGCTGCTCCAGCATGAGGAGTGCCTGCCCGCCATGCTCAGCCAGATCGCACCCCAGATCCAGCTGCCTGAGCTGACGCCGGATCAGGGTCTGGTTGAGGGGATTGTCTTCCACCACCAGCACCCGAGCGGGCAGCGGCAGGGAGGCCTCTGTCAGGGGCGAAGCCGCAGGCAAGGGGGCCTCCTCGCCCAGGCCGAGTTGACGATGACAGACCTCCCGCACCGCCTGCCAGGTCAGGGGATTGCTGTTGAGCCAGTAGGCTCCGTCTCGCCGCTGATAGCCCAGCACATTGCCAAGGGGGGCGATGCAGATGCCGTTGTCCGGCAGATCCCGCGCCTCGCCGAAGATGAGATCGGCCCCTCCCGGCTCATTCCATGTCTGCCCCCCCAGTGACAACAGGTGCTGGCGCAGGGTATGACGCAACCTCTCATCATCCACGGCCAGGAAGGCCCGCAATCCGGCCAGGAGAGGATCACACTCCTTCTGCCGCTCGAGCCCCAGGGTGACGGAGAGGCCGATAAAGGTCCCCACCCCGGGGGCACTCTCCAGCCTGAGCGTCCCTTCCATCAACTCCGCCAGGGTGTGGCTGATGCTGAGCCCAAGCCCGGTGCCGCCATGATTGCGGGTAGTGGCACCGTCGGCCTGTTCAAACGCATTGAAGATGCGGGCCTGCACCTCGGCACTCATGCCGATGCCGGTGTCCTGCACCCCGAACAGCAGCCGCTGTTCACCGGCACTCTGCCACTCCTGGCTTATCGACAGCTCGATAAAACCACGCTCGGTGAACTTGACCGCATTGCTCACCAGATTGAACAAGACTTGCTTGAGCCTGAGTACATCCCCGTTGAAGCGCGCCCCCACCTCATCATCCACCCGCAGATAGATCTGCAGCCCCTTGCGCTCCACCTCGCTGCTGATCATGGTGAGCACATTGTCGGCCAGCTCCCGCAGCAGGAAGGAGGTGGGCGCCAGCTGCATCTTGCCCGCATCCAGTTTGGCGTAATCCAGCACATTGCCGATGAGCTGCAGCAGCCCCTCAGCCCCCTGGTTGATGATGGCGACCATCTGGCGCTGCTCGAGATCCAGCGGGGTAAAGCTCAACTGCTCCGCCATGCCGAGGATGCCGTTCATGGGGGTGCGGATCTCGTGGCTCATGGTCGCCAGAAACTCGGCCTTCTTGCTGGCGGCCCGCTCCGCCAGCTCCTTGGCATGGGCGAGTGCCGCCTCCACCTCGCGGCGGCGCCTTATCTCCCGGTGCAGGCGCCAGTAGGCGATGCTGAGGATGAGGATGAAGAGCAGGACACCGGCCCCTAGGGGGATCAGGGTGCGCAGCAGCTTCTGCCACGGGATACCTTCGCTGTAGTTCAAGGCCAGCCAGGTATTGCGGATCTGCTGTTTCTCCTTGTCGCTCATGCTCACCAGCACCCGGTTGATCAGCGGCAGCAAGGGGGCATAGGACTCGCGCACCGCCACCACCAGTTCGTCCCGAAACGGGGTGGGTGCGACTATGTGCAGATTGTCGCCGAAGCGCTCATCAATCACCCGGGAGAGCACGGCCAGGTTGCCCACATAGGCATCCCCACGACCGGCGGCCACCATGGCCAACCCCTCCTCAGGGCCGGACACCACAGTAACGATGACATGGGGGATACGTGCCTTCAGCTCGCTCACCAGCATGCGATCGGTCACGATCAGCTGCTTGCCCGCCAGTTCGGCAAAGCCCCCAATGCTGTTGCTGCCACGGGCAGTGGCGATGACCACGGGGAAGGACGCAATAGGCCGGCTCACCTGCCAGCCGGTGAGCCGCTGGCTGACGCGAAGGGGCAGCACTATCAGATCCACCTCCTGGTGGATCTGCGCCTGCAACAGGGCCGAGCGGCTTGGGTCCGTTCGATGGCGATAGGCCAGACCCAGCTTCTCCTTGAACAGGCCGAGGTAGTCGTCGATGAGCCCGCTCACCCGCCCCTGACTGTCCAAAAACGAGAAGGGTGCCCAGCCCTCGAGCAGGCCGACTCTGAGCGGGGGCAACTGAGCGAGCCACTCCCGCTCATCCGGTCGCAGCAAGAAGCCGCTATGGCCTTGAAAACTCAGGCGGCTATCCCCCAGCCAGCGCCGTTCAAGCTCGGTGCGCTCCTCCACCGTCAGGGCCTGGATGGCGGTATCGAGCCGCACCCCCAGACTGGGTTTATGCCTGCTGACTCCCAGATGTAGGCTCTCCATCAAGAGGGGGGACTGGGCCACCACGGCCAGCTCAGGGTGCTGCCCGATGAACTCGTTGGTGACATGCAGGTTGCCAATGTAGGCATCGGCCTTCCCCTCCAGCACGGCGCGCAGGGCCGAGCTCGAATCGGAAAACAGGATGCGGGAGACCGACGGATAATGCAGCCGGATCAGCTTGTCCGTCAGAAACCCGATCTCGACGGCGATCCTGGCCTGACTCAGGCCGCTGACATCCCGAAACAGGGGGCTGTCGTGGCGCACCACCACCACGGTCGGGGATGAATAATAGGGTCGGCTGTAGGAGATACACTTGCGCTCGTCGGCGCGAAAGGCATCCAGCAAAATATCGACGTCACCGCGACAGCTCGCCTTATATAGATGACGCCAGTCCGTATAGGCTTTCCATTCGATGCGATAGTCAAGATTCTTGGCCAATAAGGCCATCAGCTCCACACTGAAGCCGCTGCCATTATTTCCATCCCATTGCTGAAATGGCCCCCAGCCACCTTTCAGCACACCCACTTTTATCACTTGCAAAGGGGGCTTGCTGGCGGCGATAGCAGAGTGGCAATATAGGACTAAATTAAATAGCAGTACTAAGGTGGCAAGTCTAAATAATATCGAGGGGTAACACCTCACCCTGTCAGCAAGCTGGGGAACATGTTTCATTTTATTGCTCGGAAAAAATCGGCGCATAAAGTATTATATAATCCACATGTTTAACACCCTGAATATTATTCATTGATTTATATGAGGCTCAATCATGTCTTTCAAAATCATTCTCGCCGATGATCATCCGTTGATACTGGCCGGGATCCGCAGCCTCATTACCCAGAGTCACATCGGTTGCGATATTGTTGCCGAGGCCCATCAGGTTTCTGAATTATTGAAAACATTGCAGCAACATAGCTGCGACCTGCTGATCACCGATTTCAGCATGCCGGGGGATGAACGCTGCGATGGTCTGGCCATGATCCAGCAATTGCGACGGGAATATCCCGAGCTGCCCATCATAGTGCTGACCCAGATACACAACGCCGGTATCTTGCAATCACTTGCCCAGTCGGGGGTGAGCGGCATCATTCTCAAGAAGGCCGTGCTCAATGAATTGACGGAGGCCATTCGCCAGATAAAGGCAGGTCAGCACTATATAGGCAACTCGGTCAACGCCGTGCTGGCAGAGGCCGGGTTGCTGCACCAGCCCCCCTCGGTACAGCTCACCCCCAGGGAGAACGAGGTGGTACGCCTGCTGGCCAGCGGCATGTCGGTCACCCAGGTGGCGGAGTACCTCAATCGCAGCGTCAAGACCATCAGCACCCAGAAAAAGAGCGCCATGCTGCGGCTCGGCCTGCAAAGCGACAGCGCCCTGTTTCACTATGCAAAAGAGATGGGACTGTAATAAGGGTTAATTGATGGCCACATCGATGATGATGGTGATATCACCTTTATAAGTGCTGCCAAAATATTTCATCATCTCTTGCACGGATTTCTTTTCCACGACGAATCTGAATGGCCTATTACTATCAGCCAATATTTTATGATATGAATACAGGTCTTTCTTTCCTGCATAGATAGGCCATTCCTGATTTCGGATGCCTGTGCCATACACCTTGACTGGTACTTTATGGCCATTCTTGTCGTTCTTTATCTGACAACCATCCCCCTGTGCATTCAGATATTGGCAGCTCAGGCTGGCATGATAAGGCACTGCGACCCAGAAGCGCGCCGGCAACACCGCATCCAGATAATCCGGGGTACGATAAATCCAGTGGAACCATCCCCCCGGAGGCTGCAAGACGACGCGATTCCCGCCGGCCGGAAAATCAATCTTGATCTGATGGCGAACCTTGATGGTGAAATTCACGGTCAGCTGAGTGTCCGTATAAGTGCCGGCGCCAAAATCGAAGTCCAGGTTATGCCCCATGGATAATGTCAGCTTGCCGGTATAGGTGCCATTTTCCATCGCCAGTGGATTGGGGGCTTTCAATTTATACCCCAGGTAAATCGAACTGATATTGAGATCCTTGCCCACCGAGCCCGTGTTTTGTCCATGGCAGCGGCCACCGGATGCGCTGGCGGACTCTTTGACGTTGCGATAGACGAACAGAGACGAGCTGTTCTTCCATGCACTGACGTAAGCACAATCCCCTTTTTCCGAGATAGTGGTGTCTGCGGGCACCGAGCCCACATTCATCTCGGAGCCGACCGACGTCACGATAAATTTGAGGGTGTAGGAGGCTCCCCCGCCCTGCTTGACCAGGGTCACGTCACGGGCGCCCGGAAAACCGAGATAGTGCACTCCCTCCCGGCTGTCGCTGCTCTCCTTCACCTTTCGCTTGATATTGGCATCGAACCGAACGGCCTGGGGCGTCTCCACTGTGGCCGTGGTGCTGCACCAGAAGCCGGTCGCGTCCGGAAACTGGGTGCAGGGGGTGGTGTTGATGAACTTGGCTCCCCCCGCCTCATAGGTCGCCGGGTTATATTCCGCCGTCACATTCAGGGTGGCGCCCTGGGCGGCCCCCCGATCAACAGGGCCAGCCACCAGCAACAACGCCTCATCTCCATTCTCATCTTCGACTCCTGTTCGAGGGCCTATTGGCTGGCCCAAATTTCGGGGCTGCACACCAGATCCCCCAGCAACAACAGATCCTGCTGACGCTCGGTACGGGCCGTATCCAGCGCCAGATCGCACTGCTGCACACCATGGAATTCCACCTGCAGGCTGGGGTTTCGCTCGCTCATCTCCACCGCAAAGAAGCCATCGGCCTCGCTGACGGTTCGCCCCGCGTGGTTGACCACCATGGCCCCCTTGAGCGGTGTCCCCTGCCCATCCAGCAGGCGACCTATCACTGTCACCGTCTTCATCACCCGCACCCTGTGATAGGCCACCCCCCCCTTGTTGAGGTGATAGGGCAGCAGGTTGGGGCGAATGGTCACCGACGGCGACTCGGCGCCCGCCATGTCCAGCTGTACGGCACCGCCGCGATAGGCGGTGACGGGCACCAGGTTGCGGCCGGGGCGCAGCACCACATTCCCTCCCTGATCGTCATAGGCGCGCAGGGCCAGCTCGGGAAGGTCGGACTCCAGATCCACTATCATGCCCGCCTCATACCCCCGGGATTGACCGGTCAGGGTCAGGCTGCCCTCATCGCCAAAGGCCAGGGTGCTGTCGAGGTTGAGCCCGCCACTCAAGGCCCGGTTGTAGGAAGATGAGAGCAGGTGGGCGTCGCCACTGGCGAGTGCCCCCTGAAAGCGGGCATGGCCCGCCATCCCGACCCCATAGCTGTCTGTGGTCAGGTTGGCCCCGATACTCTGCAAAGCGCCCCACTCCAGCCACTGCTGGTAACCGAGGGAGGCGTTGCGCTCCTGCCCGCCGGAGCGGGAGGTCCGGCTGCCAAGGCCGATGGCAAGCTGGCTGCGCTCTCCCCCCAGGTTCATGCTCAGGGAGAGCATGCTTCCCCTGTCCCGCGCATTGTCGGTGCTGATGCTGCCCGGGCGGTCGAACACCGTCAGGTTCCAGCTCACCCCCTGGCCGAGCAGCTCGCCGTTGTAACGCCAGCCCAGATCGGCCCCCAGCCCCTGCCCCTCCCGGTGCGCCAGATAGAGGTTGGCGGAGTGGTTCTCATCGAGTCGCTGCTGCAACGACAGGTTGCTCTGGGCAAGGTCACGCGCCTCCCCCTCCCCCAGCCCCCGATAGCGCTGCTGCTGATGACTGAGCACCAGGCTGCCGTCCCCATAGTGATAGAGCGCCTGCAGATCGAAGCCGGTGCCCACCCCCTGGGTCGCCATCAGGTTGCCAAACAGCCGCCACTGGTTGCCCGGGCTCCAGTCCGCCGAGAGACCATGCTGCCAGCGCTGGTCGATATACTGGCTGGATGCCCCCAGGATCACCGAGGGGGTGAGCAGGTGGTTGAGCATGACGCCGCCGCTCGTGCTCTCGGGGCGCTTCTCTTCCCGGTCGCTGAGCAGCCGGGTCTGCTGGCCCAGAAACAGGTTGAAGCGCCAGGCCTCCTCCGGGTTTTGCCAGTTGCCCGGCTTGTAGATCATCTCCCGCCGCCGCTCTGTGACCTGGCCATCTTCCAGCACCCGCAGCTCCACCTCGTAGATGCCGGTGGGCAGCACCCGGGTATCCAGGGCCTGCAGCCCCGAGCCCACCTGCTGGGAGTTGATGAGCAAGCCATCCTTGTAGATCTCGACCATGCCGGGCCGACTCGGGGTGACATAGAGCGGGACTGTGCTGGCCTTGCCCTGCTCCACCAGCAGGGTGTCCGAATCCCCCAGCATGACCCCGAGCACGGTCGGCGTACCGCCGCCAAACTGGGCAGGCTGGCGCACCAGCCCCTGGGCATAGGGGGAGAAATAGCCCAGCCGGTAGAAGCGCCCCTCCCCCTCATGCTCGGCATAGAGCTGCTGTACATGGTGCTGGGCAGGCTGGCCGGAAAACTGGCTCAGCTCCCCTTCCAGCAAGGGGGTCCACTGGCCGAGGCTGCCCTGGGCCGTCAGGTTGTAGCGGCCGCTGCGCTGCTCTTCCTCCCCCAGGGTCAGGTTCAGCTGATGGCGCATCAGGGCGCCATAGCTGCCCGCGGCAGGCAACTGGTGGTAGCGAGCCTGCTGTGATCCGCTCTCCACCCGGGTAGTTAGCACCGAGAGCTGGGAGTTCTCCAGGCTGTACTCCAGGGCCAGCACGCCATTGGCACACTCGCCCTGGCACGGGCCCAGGCGGTGGGGCACGGCCAGCACCTCGACCCAGCGCTGGCGTGTGCGCTCGTCCAGCTCACTCTCGTGGCCGTCGGTCAGGGTCAGCAGTTGTACGCTGGTGTCTTTGCCCAGCACTATCTCGCCCTCCCCCAGCAACTGCCCATCCACCAGGATGCGCACCGCCAGCGGGACGTCGAAGAAGTGATCGGCAAAGCCATCAGGCAAGTCTTGGGCTTGTTGCAACACATCGAGGGGCTGGGTGGCACGACCCTCAGTCGCCCAGACAGGCTGGCCCAGCAGGGCCAGCGCCAGCAGGAAAGAGAAATAGGGCACGGGTCATCTCACTCTTGGCATCAGCGCAAACAAAAAGGCTCCCCCGATACAGGGAGCCGAACTTAATCGCCGTCATTTGCTTAGGGCTTTTTGGGCGCTTCCGATTCAAACATCATGTTCACCACACCCTGATAGTTGCCGGGCTGATAGCCGGCCACAGGGGCGTCGGCGGGGATCACTTCCAGTCCCAGCAACTTGCCGGTCTTGGCATCCTCTGCCTTCATCACCTCGACTGAGGTGGTCGACAGGGCGACACCACCCACCTTGATGGTCAGGGGAATGTTGTCGTTGCCGCTGGCCATCACGGCCGGGTTGGTCAGGTAGCCGGTGATGGCGCCTATGGTGCTCTTGGCATCCAGCTGCTTGCTCAGCGTGTCCAGCTTCTTGGTGTAGGGGTTGTAGGCCAGCTTCTGCGGCGTGCTCATCCAGTTGTCGCCACCGGTCGGCTGCACATAGAAGGCCTCGCTCGGGATCTGGGCGGTCACTGTGACCTGATGTTCAATGCGTTCTGCCGCCATCAGATGGGCCGATACCAGCATCGCCAGGGGCGCAACAATCCATACTTTCATTACTCTCTCCTCTGTATAAACAAGAAACATCAGTGTCCAATCACCATGTTTCTACTCTGGTCACCCTCAATCAGCGCAAAGCGATAGAGGTGATCTTTCTGTTTCACAAGTTGCTTCTTCATGCTCGGCAACAGATGAATTTTTCCTGGTGTTGAACAGTTTTTTGCACGTCCATCACACTCCTCGAAAAAGTCCAGCACTATGGTGGCATTGCCGTTATTCACGACTGTGGTCATGGTGTCGGTCTCTATCAATTTCGTATCAAAACGGGTCTCTTTTGGCATGACAAAAATAATGGCGCCGAATCCGGTCAATATATTTACGCCGGCAGAGACTTGTTGCTGAGCATCAATACTCTGGTCATCCATATCGAATCCATCCTCTTTCCTGGGCAGCACGGGAATAAAGCGAACCCTGAAATAGCGCTCCTTGTCCCGCGCCCCCATATAGAGCAAGCGGGTAGCCTGTACCCCTTTGGCCGGGATGATCAGGCGCGACGGGCTGGCGATCAGGGCCCGGTTGCCTTCGGTCAGCTCCGCCGACTCACGGGGCTGGCCGGCGCCGTCATAGGTTATTTCGTGAATGGCTACCTTGACGAAGGCGGTGGTATCGCCCTGATTTCGGATCCGCTTTAAATAAGTTCCCTGCTGACCTGCCATATAGTCAAATAGGGTGCCTATGCTGATTTCGGCCGATGCCAATACGTTGCCGCTGAGCATCAGCAACAAAATAAAAAATAGGTTTCTCATCTTTATTCCAGACTGAATTTATTGCGGCACTATTGCTTGAACAAGATATTAATGAGCCGTTCGAATATTACTGGGGCCAGTTTATGCAGCATGCCGGGGGATGTTAATCGGAATAATCCTATATTGAATTTCAGGCGGCAGGCTCATTATCAGATAAATCCTACAGCTGCCGGGTGGCTGCACCCTGTATTATGCGCAGCCATCCATCGCCATCAGGTGAGAGCCATGTTTGCGTTCAAAGAAGAGTATCCGATGAGTGCCATGGCCACGATGGCCATGGCGGATGTCGCCGTTCCCTTTTACCAGCCGATTATAGGTCGGGACCGTCAGGTCAAGGGCTATGAAGCGCTGGCCAGGCGCTGGGATCCGGTGGCCCAGTGTTACAAAGGCATCGATTTTGCCTCCCTCAGCCAGGACGAATCCCTGCATCTGGATATCGTCATGCTCAGGGCCATCATGAGGGATCTGCCTGTCCTGGCGAAGGGGGGGCCCTATACGCTCTCCATCAACCTCAACCCGGCGCTCTCCAGCCCGACCTATCAGAACCTGTTGCTGCTGGTGCTGGTGCAGGCACGCAAGGTGGGGATCGACATCTGGTTCGAGGTGCTGGAATACGCCCGGCTGGAGAGCCAATACAGGGAGCTGATAGAGGTGCTGCGCGCCCATGGCGCCCACATCGCCTGCGATGACTTCGGCTCCCGGGAGTGCAACTTTCAGCGCCTGATGGCCCTGCCCTACGAGGTAGTCAAGCTGGACCGCTCCCTGCTGCTGCAGGCGGCACGCACCTCACACGCCTTCAAGATGCTGGTGGGCCTGGTGGCCTACCTGCAGCGCCTCGGCATGGCCGTGGTGTGCGAGGGGGTGGAGACCCAGCTCCATGTCGAGATAGCGAACCGCCTCGGCTGCGACTATCAGCAGGGCTACGCCTACGCCATGCCCTCCCCCCTCTCCCGCTGGTCCTAGGCACCCGGGACCAGAGGGTCAGCCGGGGCTCCTCTTGCCCTCGCGCTTATTCAGAACGGCCAGGCCCGTACCACCACAGGGCCTGGCTGCCCCTTCCTCTTCTTCAGGCTGTGAATGGACTCACACTTTGGCTCATTCAGAGCCCGTTTCAGATCAGCATCTCTATAATGGGCCCGCCTGGGCCTCTTCGGTGTCCTGGCATAACCTATTGATGCTACGGAATATTACAATGAAAAATAGCCACAAGACCCTGCTCGCCGCTGCCATTTCCCTCGGATTGATGGCAGGCTGTCACAGCAACAATGACTCCAAGGCCCCAGATCCCATGGTTCGCTTCGCTACCTTCAACCTCTCCTTCGATCGCACCGCCCCCGGCATGCTCTCCGGCGAACTGGCCCTGGACCGCGCCGCCCAGGACGCCCTGCTGGCCCGCTACCAGGAGGGCGACACCAGCCTCGGCAAGGCCGAGATAACCCAGGCCAAAAACGTGCAGCAGATCCGCAATATCGCCGAGATAGTGCAGCTCACCCGGCCGGATGTGTTCCTGCTGAACGAATTCGACAACGACGGCAAGGGCGAGAGCACAACGGATCTCAAGGCGTTCAACGACAACTACCTGGCCCATGCCCAGCACGGCGAGGTGCAGGCCATCAGCTACCCGGTGCTGCAGAATTTCGCCACCAACACAGGGCTGATGAGCGGTCATGACCTCAACCTGGACGGCAAGCTAAGCAGCGGGCCGGACGACGCCTGGGGCTTTGGCAACTACCACGGCCAGTACGCCTTTGCGGTGATGTCGAAATATCCCATCGACACCAAACAGATCCGCACCTTCCAGCACTTCAAGTGGAAGGATATGCCGGGCGAAACCAACCCCGTCATCGACGACTGCAACAACCCCAGGGCGCCGATCCCGGCCGGTCGCCAGTGCGGCGAGCCCTGGTATGACGCCGCGACCTGGGCGCAGTTCCCGCTCTCCTCCAAGAATCACGCCGACGTGCCGGTGCGCATCAAGCAAGGCAACAAGGAGGTGGTGGTCCACTTCCTCATCTCCCACCCCACGCCCCCCATCTTCGGCAATGCGGCGCGCCACAACGTCAAGCACAACAGGGCCGAGGTTGCCTTCTGGCAGGACTATGTGGAGAGCGCCAGCTACATGGTGGACGATGGGGGCAAGGCCGGCGGTCTGCCGGCGGGTGCCCGCTTCGTCATCGCCGGGGATCTCAACGCAGATCCGCAAGCGGGTGACGGGGATCTGAGTGCCATCCAGAACCTGCACAACCATGCGCTGGTCAACCAGGCGGTCACCAATGGCGCCCTGATCCCGGTGAGCCAGGGGGGCCCCGAGTGCCTCGCCAGCCAGCCGGATCAGTGCAAGCGTAACAACGGCCGTACCACACCGGAACGCATCACCAGCAGCAGCGGCCTGCAGCTCGATCACCTGATCCCCTCCGCCAACCTCAACGCGGTGGCCTCCGGCGTGTTCTGGCCCGCCAGCTTCGAGCCGGGTTACCACCTGGTGTATGACCCACAGCTCGGCATCGCCAAGGGAGTGAGCTCGGATCACCGCCTGGTGTGGGTGGACATCGAACTGGACCAGTGATGTTCAGGATCACTCGATGAAAAGCGGGGCCATGATGGCCCCGCTTTTTTGCATCTGGCGCTAGACCAGCTTCTCGACCCGGGCCGGCAAGCCCTGGCGCGCCGAGGAGCCGATGGCCCAGTCCACCAGGGGATAACGGCCGTGGCGGCTGGGATCCAGCACCGCCAGATCGTTGAGGTTGACCCCGGCGCCGCGCAGGGCGCTGGCCGCCACCGGCTGGCCGTCTACCCAGTGCTCCCGCGCCCCCAGCTCCTTGTGACCGAAGCCGTGTTCGATGGCGATGGCATCTTCCTGCACCCCGGCCACGCACTCGGCCAGCCCGATCACGCTGCCATTGGGGGTACTGACCCGCACCCTGTCCCCGCTCACTATGCCGAGGCGCGCCGCCGTCTGGGCGTTGAGCCGCACCCCGTTGCTGGGGTGCACCTGGCGCAGGCGATCCGAGCTTATGCTCATGGAGCTCATGGTGTGGGACTTGTAGCTGGTGAGCAGCAGGGGCCACTGGGCAGGCTTGAACGCCTCGCTCAGCGGCGTGCCATCGGCGAGCTGGGCACGGAAGAAGCGCGGGGTGCCGCTCAGGAACTGGCCGCTCTGGCTGTGACGGCGGCTGCCCACCGCCGGGTTCCACAGCATCAGGGGCTTGGGCCAGCGCTTGCTCGGCTGCCCCGCCTCGTCGCGCCCCTTGGCGACCGGCTCGAAGCGCCCGCCTCGGGCGAAGAGGTAGGCGGCGCGACTCGCCTCCTCCGCGCTCAGGGTGGCGTTGAGGGTGGGCAGGATCCGCTCCACCCCGGACCAGGCGAGATCCTCAGGCCCAATGGCGGGTACAGGCTCACCCAGATAGGCGACGTTCGCCGCCCCGTAGAGGGAGAAGTCCGCCGCCTTGTGAAGACCGTACAGCTTGCCATCCGCCCCTTTCAGGGCCCCCTCGCCAAAGCCCGGCAACCCCAGGCGTTTCGCCACCGCGATGAGGAAGGACTCCATGCAGACCGGATCCCCCGAGGCGGTCTTGGCGACGCGAGGCTCCACCACAGGCCAGCGCCCGGTCGAGACCTTGGTCATGACCCCGTGCCAGGCGGTGGCCCAGCCCCAGGACTCGTAGGTCAGGGTGTCAGGCACTATGTAGTCCGACAGCGCCGAGGATTCGTTGATGAAGCTGTCGATGCTGACAAAGAGCGGCAGCACCTTGGGGTCCTTGAGCTGTTCACCTATGGCCTGGTGCAGCCCCGCCTGACCGTAGAGGGGGTTGCCCATGTGGTTGATCCAGGCCTTGGCACGGTAGGGATAACCGCTCACCGCCGCGGTCAGGTGCTCGCCGAGCAGGGGGCCCGAGATCGGGAACCAGGGCTCGTGAGCCGGATAGGGGTTCTGCCCCGCCTCTTTCTTGCGGCGATATTCGGAGGTCTTCTCGTAGGGGAACTTGGAGCGGGACAGGAAGACGCCGGCGGGTTTCACCATGCCGGGGAAACTCGCCAGATCGTAGCGCGGCCCTGCGCCGAAGGGGTCAAACTTGCCGCCGCTCGCCACGGCGCCGCCCCGGGCGTTGAGGTTTCCTATCATGGCGTTGAGCATCATGATGGCCCAGGCCGTGTAGAAGCCGTTGGCGCTCATGGTGCCGCCGTGGGTGATCACCGCCGCCCGGGTGCCGTGGCTGGTGAACTCCCGCGCCAGTTCCTTGATGTCGGCCACCGGCACGGCGCACTCGGCACTGTATTGCTCGAGGGAGTGCTCCCGGCTCGCCTCGGCCAGCAGCTGGAAGCTGCTCTTGACCGCCAGCGCCCCGCCCGGGGTCGAAATGCTGCGCGCCACCCAGAGTCGGGCCCGCTCGCAACGGCCGGCCGGTGTCGGCTCGTCACTCCCCTCTTCGACCACCAGCACGGCATCCCCCTCGCCATAGGCCTCGCCCTCAAAGGGCAGCCCCAGATCGCTGGCGTGCAGCATCTGGCCGAAGCGGGGGTGCGACTCGTCGCAGACCACCAGATGGCTGGCGTTGCTGAAACCGCGATAGCCGGCCCGCTCGGCGGCCTCGGCATTGGGGGCCGCCAGGAAGGGTTCGGCGTAGCGCTCGTTGTCGATGATCCAGCGCAGCA
Source organism: Aeromonas sp. R4-3 (assembly GCF_040908275.1). Classification (NCBI taxonomy): domain Bacteria; kingdom Pseudomonadati; phylum Pseudomonadota; class Gammaproteobacteria; order Aeromonadales; family Aeromonadaceae; genus Aeromonas; species Aeromonas sp. R4-3. The sequence continues at coordinate 108,501 of NZ_JBFODK010000032.1, read as the reverse complement.
TGGCCATGGCCAGGGCCGAGTCCGTGGCGGGCCTGATGGGCAGCCAGCGGTTGGCGGGGGCGGACGGCATGTTCACCGTGTTCGGCAGACTCGGCGCCACCACCACATAGGAGAAGGGCTTGCCCTGCCGTGCCCGCCCCGCCGCCAGCTGGCGGGACTGGCGTTTGAAGGGGTTGCCGGACTGCTGGGGTGAGGTGCCCATGAACAGCAGGAAGTCGCTCTCGTCCCAGTCGGGCTTGAGGTGGGCGTTCTTCTCCAGATCGTCCAGCAGGGCGCCGGCCCCGACCCGGAACGACAGGCCGCAGTAAGCGCCGTGGTTGGCGAAGTTGCGGGTGCCGAAACTGTTGAAGGTGAAGCGCTTGATGAAGGCATCGCGCCCCTCGTCCGAGGCGTTGCTCACCAGCAGCTGGTTCGCCCTGGGGCCGTATTCCGGGTTGGCGGGATCGAGCGGCTCGGCCAGGTTGCGGATGGCCCTGAGCCCCTCGACCTGGCCCTCCCCGAACAGATCGCCCCCCTCCACCACCTCCTCGATCAGCTGTTCGAAGGGGATGCTCTGCCAGCGACCGCTGCCACGGGGGCCGACCCGCTTGAGGCAGCGGGTGACCCTGTGGGGACTGTCGAGCTGCTCCAGCATGGCGTTGCCCCGGGCGCAGGCGGTGGAGCGGCCATCCAGGCCCCCCTCCTGATAGCCGCTGGTAGCGAGCAGCGCCTGCTTGATCGGCGTCTTGAAGTCGATGTGGTGCAGGGCTGAGAGCGGGTGATAGGGGTTGCCGAGGATACGCACTATCTTGTCGCTCTCGTTGTCGATGCGGGCCCGCACCCCGCACAGGGTCCAGCAGCCGAGGCACATGGTGTTGGCGAGGCGCTGCGCCGGGTTGGGGTGAAGTTCCCCTCCCTCATCGACCCTGTACTCCACCGCCAGGGAGTTGCCGTGGATGGGATCCCGGGTCGGCTTGCCCGAGCTGCCGGTAGCCACTCCGCTCGCCACCTGCTTGAGGGTGTCGCTGTAACCGGCCACGAAGAGCCCTGTGCCCCCGGCGATGGCGGCCCCTTTTAGAAACTTGCGTTTGCTGTGATCCATCAGAGTGCCTCGCGAGCGCAATGGGTGGTGGCTGCCTGGGTGGCAGATGAAGTTGTGACGGATGGCAGAGCCGGGGCGCGCACCAGCTCGGAGAGCGCCACCAGCAGGGCCAGCAGCAGGCCGAAGGTGCCGAGGATGCCGAGCACCCCGGCCGGCCCCCAGGCGATCTGGTAGACATAGACGCCGGCGCCATATTTCGGTGCCAGCTGCCCCTGAATAAGCACCAGCCAGCGCAGGCCCCACACCAGGTGCAGTGCCAGCAGCCCCAGGCCCCAGGTTTGCAGGCGGGTGGAGAATCGGTGCCCCGCCAGCAGCAACAGGCCGAGCAGGGCCAGGGTCAGCAGCAACCAGTGGGCCGCCAGCCGCCAGCTAGGATCCAGCCGATAGAGTGCACTCGCCTCAGCCGCCGAGGCGCCGCCAAACAGGGCCCAGCCCAGCAGGGAGAAGGCGAGCAGCGCCAGGGTCGGGCGGATCTGGCGCAGCAGCCCAGCCTCCGTGCCCTGCTGCCAGCCGGTCAGCAGGCGGTTGAGCAGCAGCAGGGCGCTCTGGGCCGCCAGCAGGGCGCTCAGCGCCAGCAGCCAGGGCAACCAGGGGGTATGCCAGAGCGGGCGCGCCTGCACCGCCATGGTCTCGAGCCCGGTGTAGAGGGCTATGCTGAGCCCGCTCAAAGCCGCCATCAAAGCCAGCGGCTTGAGCCAACGCTCGCCGGACCAGCTCCCCAGGCAGAGCAGCCGCGCCAGGGCGGCGACCCTGTCCCGCTCCTCCCCACGCCTGGCCAGGTTCGGCCTTAGCAGCAGCCAGCCAAACAGCATGGATAGCAGGCTGAACAGGGGCAGCAGGTAGGCGCCATACCACATGATGGAGGTGAAGCGGGTCTGGGCGTAGAAGTGCCAGGCCCGGGCCGGCTGGTGCAGATCCGCGGTCAGGGCGATGGGCGCTACCACCCCTGCCCCCATCATCAGCACGGCGGCCAGGGTCTGCAGCCGCCGATCCGGCGCCTTGCGCCACAGATCGGCCGCGCCCAGCCAGAGGGCCCCATAGGCGAGGCCGATGAGGAAGAAATATTGCACCGCCCAGGGCAGCCAGGTGATGGGTTGATCCGGGGCCAGCAGTTCGTTAATGGTCATGGGCTATCTCCTTGCCGTCGTCGCCGAGCAGGGTGCGCTGCGCCGGATGGCCGTCGATCTTGCTGACGAAGGCCTCATCCATGCCCAGATAGAAGACCCGCGGCTGGGTATGGGCCTCCGGCTTGAGCACCTTGAGGGCCGGCTCGTATTCCCGCAGCAGCCGGCTTATCTGGCTCTTGGGATCGTTCAAGTCCCCTATGATGCGCGCCTCGCCGACGCAGCTCTCCACACAGGCGGGCAAGAGCCCCGCCTCCAGCCGGTGGGCGCAGAAGGTGCACTTGTCGGCGGTGTTGGTCTCGTGGTTGATGAAGCGGGCGTCATAGGGGCAGGCCTGCACGCAGTAGCCGCAGGCGACGCACCAGTCGTTGTTGACCACCACTATGCCGTCATCGCGCTGGAAGGTGGCGCCCGTGGGGCAGACGTCGAGGCAGGCGGGCTCGGCGCAGTGGTTGCAGAGCCTCGGCAGCATCAAGAGGGAGGCGGGGGCATCGAGTGCCGCCAGGTCGCTCACCTCGTACTGGCTGACAGTGGTGCGAAACAGGCCGAGAGGGGGCTGGTTCTCTATGGTGCAGGCCACTGTGCAGGCCTGACACCCGACGCAGCGGCGCAAGTCGATCAGCATGCCGTAGCGCTTGCGGCCATCCCCCCGGCTGATGGCCGCCCGCCCATTGCGGGGCACGGGGACGGACTGGGCCTGAGTCACGGGGATCAAGGCCGCCCCTGCGGTGAGGGCGGCGATCCCGGATAACAATCGGCGCTTGCTGAGCTCCATGGCTTCTTTCCTTCTGCTGAGCTGGCTTCCCCCAAGAGGGGGGTTGGGCTGATTGTCCGCAACGCAGCAAGTCGCCTCTATTGTGGTTTTCCACATACCGGGAGCCGGGTTGATCCAGCGCAATAAAACCGGCCCCATAACCGCCAAACTGTGACCAAAGCCCCATTCGCCACCCCATCACGGCGCCTGGGCGGCCCAGCGCACCGTCCCGGTGATAGACTGGCTTCCCCACCCCCCCATCAGCCGCCCAAGGAGAGCGCCCTGTTCCGTCACGCCCCCTCATCGCTCGCCCGCCAGCCCCTGCTGGCCCTGTTGCTCTGGATCTGGGTCGTCCCTTCCCTGGCCGGGCCTGTGCCGCCCCAGACAGAGTCGGCGCTGGCCCAGAGCGAGCCGGTGCAGGCTTTGGCAGAGCCGGTGCGAATAGGCGTGCTGGCGACCCGCGGCCCGGCGCTTGCGAAGGCCCAGTGGCAGCCGCTGATGGGCTGGCTGGATGATCGCGTGCCAGAGCGGCGCTTCGCGCTGGTGCCCCTGGAGCTCGATGCCCTGGCCGAGGCCGTCGCGCAAAGCAGGCTCGACTTTGTCATCACCAACCCGGGCCAGTCGGTGAGTCTGGCGCGCCAGTATCCGCTGGCCTGGCTCGCCACCCTCAAGAGCCCGGCGGGGGGTGACAACCTCGCCATAGGCGCCGCCCTGGTGGTGCGCGCCCATGCCCCCTACCGGCACTGGCAGGATCTCGAGGGGCGGCCGGTCGCCGCCGTGTCGGAAAACGCCTTTGGTGGCTACCTCGCCTACCGCTTCGAGGCGGACGAGCAGGGGGTCAGGCTGGAGCGCTTCTTCTCCGCCGTGCGCTTCACCGGCTTTCCCCTGGACAGGCTCATCGAGCAGCTGGCGGCGGACCAGGTCGCCGCCGCCATAGTGCCGGTCTGCCAGCTGGAGCGCATGGTGCGGGAGGGCAAGGTCGCCGACTCGGATTTTCGGGTGCTGGACAACCAGGCGCCGGCGGGCTTTGGCTGTCAGAGCTCGACCCGGCTCTACCCGAACTGGGCCTTTGCCCAGACGGAGCAGGCCTCCCCTGCGCTTGCTCTGGCGATGACGCGAGCCCTGTTCGACCTGCCAGCAGACAGCGAGGCAGCCATGGCCGCCGATTCGGCGGGCTGGACAGTACCCACCAGCCAGCTTGGCATCGACCGCCTGCTCAAGGCGCTGGATCGCCACCCCCTGCAGGGCCCCTGGTGGCAATCGGCCTGGCACTGGCTGCGCCAGCATCAGCAGTGGGGCTGGGGCGCCCTGGCGCTGGTGCTGCTGCTCGGCGGCCACCACCTGCTGCTGCAACGGCTGTTCAACCGCAGCCAGCGCCGACTGCTCGCCAGCCGCCGCCAGCTCGACGATCAGGCCCGTCAGCTTGAGCGCAAGGGGCGCCAGCTCGAGCAGGCCAGGCGCCTCGCCGAACTCGGCGAACTCGGCGCCAACATGGCCCACGAGATCAACCAGCCCCTCACCGCCATCGCCAACTACAGCCAGGGTGCCCTGCTGCGCCTCGCGAGGCAGGGGCAGGATCCGGCCACAGCCGCATCACAGGAACCCCTGCACCAGGCCCTGGAGCAGATTGGCCTGCAGGTCCAGCGCATCAACCAGACAGTCAACCGGCTGAGATCCCGGCTGCAAAAGCGCCCCCGCCAAGCCGAGCCCACGGACCTGGTCGCCCTGGTGGAGGGCCTGCAGCCCTTGCTCGGTCAGATGCTGGCCCCCCTCGGCGTCACCTTCACCCTGCGCTGGCGGGGGCAGCCGCGCCTGCTCCCCCTGGATGGCATAGGGGTGGAGCAGTTGCTGATGAACCTCATCAAGAATGGCGCCGAGAGCGCGGCACGAACGGACGGCCCAGCGGCGCAAAGGGCTGAGCCGGGCCGGGTCGAGCTGCTTGTCTGCTTCGAGGCGGCGCTCTTGATCCTGGAGATCCGCGACAACGGCCCCGGCCTGAGGATGCCAGAGGCCTGGCTGCAGCAGGCGTTTCACAGCGACAAGGACGACGGCATGGGGCTGGGGCTCGCCATCTGCCGGGACGTGGTCGAGTGTCATCGCGGCCAGCTCGCCTTGAGCAACCTGAGCCCCCATGGCTGCCTGGCCCGGGTGGCCCTGCCCGACCCTCAGCAGCGGCTTGAGGCCGCTTCCCATCCCAATCCAAGGAGCTGATATGCAGTACGTTGACCGCCCTCCCCTCTATCTGGTCGATGACGACGAGGCCGTGCTCGACTCCCTGCGCTTCATGCTGGAGAGCTGCGACGAGCGGCAGCTGCGATGCTTTGCCGACGGCGAGCGCTTCCTGGAAGAGGTCGATCTGCGCCTGCCCGCCTGTCTGATCCTGGATTGCCGCATGCCGGGGCTGTCGGGCCCCGAGGTGCAGCAGCGGCTGAAGGCGGCCCAGAGCCCCATCGCCATACTGTTTCTCACCGGCCACGGGGAGGTGCCCCTGGCGGTGGAGTCCCTCAAGCAGGGGGCGGTGGATTTCTTGCAAAAGCCGGTGCAGCTGGCGCCCCTGCTCGCCGCCATAGCGCGGGCCGAGCAGGCGACGCAGAGTGCGGCCACCCGTTTAGCCCATAGACACGCCTTCGAGCGGCTCACCCCCCGCGAGCACCAGCTGTTGCAGCTCATCGCCCAGGGCCACAAGAACCAGCAGATAGCGCAGGATCTCTGCATCTCGGTGCGCACCGTCGAGGTGTGCCGCGCCAGCCTGATGAGGCGGCTCGAGGTCGATTCCCTGGCCGAGCTGATGCTGCTCTATGCGGCGGTCAATGGGCGGCCCTGAATCGCTCACGCCATGGGCAAACCCCAGCCCCGGGGCATAAAACGTGGCGAGATCACACACTTGGCGCCGCCTTGGGGGTAGAGTAGCCCCTTCCCTTTATCAGGGCCGACCTAGGTCCTGCGCATTATTTCGAGGAGACATCATGGAACTGCTTCTGCTTAGCAATGGCAAAACCACCGAACACCCGGGCCTGCTCGGCTGGGCCCGCGACCGGGTGCAGACCCTGCTCGCCCGCAAACAGGTCAAGCGCATCCTGCTCATCCCCTATGCGGTGATCCGCAGCGACTGGGATGCCCGCGCCCAGGATCTCGCCGAGAGCCTGGGGGTGGAGACCATCAGCATCCACCAGTTCGACGATCCCGTGGCGGCCATCAACCAGGCAGACGCCATCTTCATCAGCGGCGGCAACACCTGGCGCCTCAACCAGCTGTTGCACGAATACGGTCTGGTGGTGCCCATCCAGCGCGCCGTGCGTGAACGGGGCGTGCCCTATGTGGGCTGGAGCGCAGGTTGCAACGTGGCGACCCCGAGCATCCGCACCACCAACGACATGCCGGTGTGCAGCGCCGCCGTGTTGCCGGCGCTGGGCCTGTTCCCGCTGCAGATCAATCCCCACTACCTGGACGCCAGCATCAGCGGCCACATGGGGGAGACCCGGGACGAGCGGCTCGCCGAGTTCTGCGCCATCAACCCGAGCGAATCCGTGGTGGCCCTGCGCGAAGCCAGCCTGTTGCAGATCAGCGGCGAGAGCAACGGCGAGACCGTCGAGTACTGGAGCGTGCGCGGCGAAGGCTTCAAGATCTTCAAGCACGGCGAGACGACCCAGGAGTATGAGGACGCCGCTCCCCTGGCCGCCCTCACCCCCTTCATCCCCAAGATCTGAGTCAGGGGCGCTGCAATGAAAAGAGGGATGGCCAAGGCCATCCCTCTTTACGTTTGCTCGCGCGGGAGTGAGGCCCCGCAAGGGCCCTCACTCCAGGATCGCCAGCGCCTCCTTGCCACCGCCACGCTTGGGGGCTTTTAGCAGCAACACCAGCGGAATGGCGCACAGGCTGACCCACATCATCAGGCGGAAGTCCTGCAAATAGGCGAGCAGGCTGGCCTGGCGAGTCACCTCGCCGTTGAGCATGGCGAGCCCCTTGGGGGTGACCAGCGCCGCCGTCCCCATCCCCTGCTGCAGACCGGCATTGAAGGGAGTGATGTAGGAGGCGAACACCTCGTGGTTCATCTGGGTGCGCTGGGCCAGGTAGGTGATGACCACAGAGATGCCGATGCTGCTGCCGATGTTGCGCACCAGGCTAAACAGCGCCGTGCCCTCGTTGCGATAGCGCGGCGCCAGGGTCGCGAAGGTGATGGTGGAGAGCGGCACGAAGATGAAGCCAAGCCCCAACCCCTGGACTATGCCGGTGCGCACTATGTCCCAGCTGCTGATGTCGGTGTTGAACAGCGTCATCTCCCACATGGAGAAGCTGGTAAGCAGCAACCCCAGCAGGATCAGGATGCGCACGTCCACCCGGCCCGACAGCCTGCCCACCAGCATCATGGCGAACATGGTGCCGACCCCGCGCGGTGCCAGCAGATAGCCGACGTCGATCACCGGGTAGCCCATCAGTCCCTGCATGAAGGGGGGCAAGAGCGTCATGGTCGCCAGCAAGATGATGCCGACGATGAAGATGAACACCAGACCGACGCTGAAGTTGCGATCCTTGAACAGGGCCGGCTCTATGTAGGGATGGGGATGGGTGAAGATGTGCACCACGAAGAGATAGAAGGCCATCACCATCATGACGGTCTCGATCACTATCTCCCGGCTGGCGAACCAGTTCTGGGATTCCCCCCTGTCCAGCGCCATCTGCAGCGCCCCTATCCCCAGGCTCAGCAGGGCAAAGCCCAGCAGATCGAAGCGGCGGCTGGCATCGAGCTTGGTCTCCTCGATGAAGGCGGCGAGCCCGAACCAGGCCAGCAGGCCGAACGGCAGATTGATGTAGAACACCCAGCGCCAGTTGTAGTACTCGGTGAGCCAGCCCCCCAGCGACGGCCCGAGGATGGGGCCCACCATGACACCTATGCCCCACATCGCCATGGCGGAGCCGTGCTTCTCGGGAGGATAGGTATCGAGCAGCACCGCCTGGGAGAGGGGCACCAGGCTGGCGCCGAAGATCCCCTGCAGCAGCCGGAACAGCACTATCTGATCCAGGCTCTGGGCCGCGCCGCACAGCATGGAGGCGACGGTAAAGCCCGCCACCGACCACATAAACAGCCTTTTCCGACCAATTCTTGCCGAGATAAAGCCGGTCAGCGGCATGAAGATGGCGGCCGCCACTATGTAGGAGGTGAGCACCCAGGAGATCTGATCCTGGGTCGCGCCCATGGCCCCCTGCATATGGGGCAGGGCCACGTTGGCTATGGTGGTGTCCAGCGCCTGCATTATGGTGGCCAGCATCACCGACAGTGTGATGAAGGTGCGGCGGGAGACCTGGTCTGTGCCCTCCGTATCTGTTGTCGTCATATCAACCTCGACCTGACAAGCCGGGCAGAGTGCGCTGGTGGCCGGTATCGATTTCGGCGGTGGCGCTCAGGCCGGCGCGCAGGGTGGGCAGATCCGCCCCGTCCTCCAGCTTGATCCGCACCGCGACGCGCTGGGCTATCTTGACCCAGTTACCGGTGGCGTTCTGGGCCGGGATCACCGAGAACTCGGAGCCGGTGGCCGGGCTCAGGCTCTCCACCACACCGTGCCAGCGGGCGTCCGGGTAGGTGTCCACGCTGATGTCGACCTGCTGGCCCGGCTGCACATGGGTCAGCTCTGTCTCGGTGAAGTTCGCCTCCACCCAGGGGCTGTCGGTCTCCACCAGCATCATGGCGGTCATGCCCACCAGGCTGTACTGGCCGGGCTTGGGCAGCTGGCTGGCGATGCCGTTGGCGGGGGCATAGATGGTGGTGCGGGCCAGATCCAGCTTGGCCTTGGCCAGACCGGCGGCGGCTTCCTGATAGGCGGGCTGCTGCTCCACCGGCAGGTTCACGTCACCGTTCAGAGAGGCTTCTATCTTCTTGAGCCCCTCCTCCAGCGCCACCTGCTGCTGGGCTGTCTGTATGGTGAGCTGGCGGGCGTCATCGTAGTTGGCGGTGGAGGTGAAGTGCTTGGCCACCAGATCCGCCTGGCGACGCTCCTCCTTCAGGGCATAGGCATGGCGCGTGCGGGCCACGTCTATCTCCGCCTGCTGACCGCGATAGCTGGTCTGCAGCGCCACCAGATCGGTGCGCACCTTGGCGAGTTCGGCCTCGGCCTTGGTCACGGCGACCCGGAAGGACTCGGGGTCCAGCTCGAACAGCGGCTGACCGGCCTTGACCTGCTGGTTCTCGGCGACGAACACCTTGGCCACCCGGCCCAGCACCTCGGTACTGATGGGCACCTTGTCCGCCTTCACATAGGCATTGTCGGTCTCCACATAGCGTCCGCCGTGGAGGTAAATGGCGCCCGCCCCGACCAGGACCAGTGCCGGTACAACCACCAGCAGCAGCAGGCGGGTACGGCGCCGGTTCATCTTGGGACGGGGGGAGGAGGGTGAGTCAGTGGTCATAAAATCGCTCCGCTGTGTTGCGTCAAAGTGAGAAATCAGGGATGAGAGAGGTTGGCGCGCAGTATCTTGAGGGAGTGACAGAGCGCATCCGTCGCCTCCTCCCCCAGCTCGCCGATGGCTCGCTGGTGCACCAGATCGGACGCCTGCTTGATCATCGCCAGATAGGGGGTTGCGGCCTCGGTCAGGTAGAGCTGATAGGCCCGGCGGTCGCCGGGATCGCTGCGCCGCTCCACCAGACCGTTCTCGGCCAGCTGATCCAGCTGGCGGGCCAGGGTGATGGGCTGGATATCCAGGCCGTCGGCCAGCTCCACCTGACGTATCCCCTCGCGGCGCGCTATGTGCACCAAGGCGCGGGCCTGGGCCAGGGTCAGACAGCTGCCTTCCAGCTGCTGCTGGAACTGACGGCGCATCAGACGCTGTACGTCGCCGATCAGGAATCCGAGGGAGTCGGGTTGTTTGTTCATAGCATGCAACCTATATAGTAAGCTTTGCTTATTATAAGCCATGGGCCGATATATGCAAACTGGCCCCGGCCGCCGTTTGGGTTCATGCTGGGGACCACCACCTCAACGGCAGGAGAAACATCATGGATATCAGGATGGAGCGGGACAGTCTGGGGGAGATAGCCGTCCCGGCGGACAGACTGTGGGGCGCCCAGACCCAGCGCTCCCTGCACCACTTCAACATCTCGGGGGAGCGCCAGCCCATGGAGATCATCCATGCCCTCGCCCGTATCAAGTCCGCCTGCGCCAGGGTGAACCACGCCCTGGGGCTGCTGCCCGCCCGCAAGGCCCAGGCCATCATGGCCGCCGCCGACGAGGTGCTGTGCGGCCTGCACGACGCCGAGTTTCCCCTGATGGTGTGGCAGACCGGCTCAGGCACCCAGACCAACATGAACCTCAACGAGGTGCTGGCGAACCGGGCCAGCGAGCTGCTCGGCGGCGAACGGGGAGAGGCGCGGCTGGTGCACCCCAACGACGAGGTGAACAAGAGCCAGTCGAGCAACGATGTCTTCCCCAGCGCCATGAACCTGGCGGCAGTCACCGCCATCACCGGCCAACTGCTGCCGGCCCTCATCACCCTCAAACAGACCCTGGCCAGCAAGGCCGCCGCCTTCGACGACATCATCAAGATTGGCCGCACCCACCTGCAGGACGCCACCCCCCTCACCCTGGGTCAGGAGATCTCCGGCTGGGTCGCCCAGCTCGCTCAGGGGGAGCGCCATCTGAATGCCGCCCTGCCCCATCTGTGTGAGCTGGCCCTCGGCGGCACCGCGGTCGGCACCGGTCTCAACTGCCCGCCCGGCTTTGCCGAGGCGGTGGCAAACACCTTGGCACAGCAGACCGGCCTGCCCCTGGTGAGCGCCCCCAACAAGTTCGAGGCCCTGGCGGCAAGCGATGCCCAGGTCCATGCCCATGGCGCCCTCAAGACGCTCGCGGCCTCTCTCATGAAGATCGCCAACGACGTGCGCTGGCTGGCGAGCGGCCCCCGCAGCGGGCTCGGGGAGCTCAGTATTCCGGAGAACGAACCCGGCTCCTCCATCATGCCGGGCAAGGTCAACCCGACCCAGAGCGAGGCGCTCACCATGCTCTGCGCCCAGGTGATGGGCAACGATGTGGCCATCAACATCGGCGGCGCCAGCGGCAACTTCGAGCTGAACGTGTTCAGGCCCATGATCGCCCATAACTTCCTGCAGAGCGTGCGCCTCTTGGCGGACGGCATGCAGAGCTTCCACGATCACTGCGCCGTCGGCATAGCTGCGAACCGGGCGCGCATCGACGAGCTGCTGGCCCGCTCCCTGATGCTGGTGACGGCGCTCAACCCCCACATCGGCTATGACAAGGCCGCCGAGATCGCCAAACTGGCCCACCACCAGGGACTGACGCTGCGGGAGGCGGCCATCGCCTCCGGTCACCTCACGGCCCAGCAGTTCGATGCCTGGGTGGTGCCCGCCGACATGGTAGGACGGCAGCCATAGGCCAACTTGCCTCGGGCCAACTCAGTCCCCGGGAGTCAGATGCCGGTGCCTGCCCAGATGGTGGGACCAGGTAAATGGAGGCGGTTAAAAACAGAAAGGGCGCCATGGCGCCCTTTTCATTAGCAAAGCCGTCTCAGCTCTTGCTCTGGCAGTTGAACATCCAGCGGGTGCCGAACTTGTCCACCAGAGAGCCGAAATAGTCGCCCCAGAACATCTCCTGCAGCGCCATCTCCACCTGGCCGCCCTCCCCCAGGGCCGCAAACAGCCGGTCGGTCTCGGCCCGGCTGTCCGGCTCCAGGTTGAGGTAGCTGTTGTTGCCCTGCACCAGGGTGAATCCCATGCTGGCGGGGGCGTCCGTGCCCATCAGCACATGGCCGCCCAGGATCGCCAACTCCACATGCATCACCAGATCGCCATCTTCCTGTGACAGGGGCGGCTGACCCGGGCAGCCGGGGGACTCCTTGAATCTGTGGATGGGGCCGTTGAACTCGCCGCCGAACACCTCGCGGTAGAAGAGGAAGGCCGCCTCCGTCTCCCGGGCAAAATTGAGATAGGTACTGACACGCGCCATGATGAGCTCCTTGGTCATTGATAGCGGATTTCGAGGCCAGCTATCAGCATAGAAGAGCCGACGCCACCCCTGTCGTTCACTACACCAGTGAGTCCTGAGTGGTGGTTTCCCTCGTTTCCCCATGAGTACCTGGCTGATATTTCATGAAAAAAAGAGCAACCCGACCCCGCCGAGGGTTGCACCTCGTTACCCATCCCGAAAACATGCATACAACCCATTAATATTTCGGTGAAAACATGTATCGAGTCCTATTCATAGGCTCAATCCACCGGGTCATTTGGCATAGGAAAATTCAACAATGTAGCCAGGACATTAAAATTTCTTGCTTGAAGGTTGCACCTGGTTGCGCCATTCTCGGCAAAATTTAACCGTCCGGTAATATTGTTACCTTCTAGACACAGGAAGTCCCATGGCCACTACCACCCTCGGCGTTAAACTCGATGAAGCGACCCGCGACCGTCTCAAGCAGGCCGCCCAGACTCTGGATCGCACCCCCCACTGGCTGATCAAGCAGGCGATCTTCACCTATCTGGAGCAGCTGGAGCGTGGCCTGACCCCGCCCGAGCAGTCCGGTCTGGCCGCTGCCGCCGGGGAAGAGGCCATCGAGACCCTGACCGAGCAGGGGATCCAGGTCTTCCTCGAGTTTGCCGAGAGCATCTTGCCGCAGTCCGTGCTGCGCGCCGCCATCACCTCCGCCTATCGCCGCCCCGAGACCGAGGCCGTGCCCATGCTGCTGGAGCAGGCCCGCCTGCCCAAGGAGAAGGCCGAGGCCACCCAGAAGCTGGCCCTCGGCATCGCCGAGAAGCTGCGCAACCAGAAGAGCGCCAGCGGCCGTCAGGGCCTGGTGCAAGGTCTGCTGCAGGAGTTCTCCCTCTCCTCCCAGGAAGGGGTGGCATTGATGTGTCTGGCTGAGGCGCTGCTGCGCATCCCCGACAAGGCGACCCGCGATGCCCTGATCCGTGACAAGATAAGCGGTGGCAACTGGAGCCAGCATCTGGGCCAGAGTGCCTCCCTGTTCGTCAACGCCGCCTCCTGGGGCCTGCTCATCACCGGCAAGCTGGTGGCCACCCACAACGAGGCTGGCCTCAACAGCTCCCTCAAGGGGCTGATCGGCAAGGGCGGCGAGCCGCTGATCCGCAAGGGTGTGGACATGGCGATGCGCCTGATGGGCGAGCAGTTCGTCACCGGCGAGACCATAGCCGAGGCGCTGGCGAACGCGGGCAACATGGAAAACCGGGGCTTCCGCTACTCCTACGACATGCTGGGGGAAGCGGCCCTGACCGAGGAGGATGCCAAGCGCTATCTCGCCTCCTACGAGCAGGCCATCCACGCTATCGGCAAGGCCTCCCACGGCCGCGGCATCTATGAGGGCCCGGGCATCTCCATCAAGCTCTCCGCCCTGCACCCACGCTACAGCCGCGCCCAATACGATCGCGTCATGGAAGAGCTCTACCCCACCCTGCTGGGCCTGACCCAGCTCGCCAGGCAGTATGACATCGGCATCAACATAGACGCCGAGGAGGCCGATCGGCTGGAGATCTCCCTCGACCTGCTGGAGAAACTCTGCTTCGACCCGTCTCTCGCGGACTGGAACGGCATCGGCTTCGTCATCCAGGCCTATCAGAAACGCTGCCCCTATGTGATCGACTACGTCATCGATCTCGCCAAGCGCAGCCGTCACCGCCTGATGATCCGGCTGGTAAAGGGCGCCTACTGGGACAGCGAGATCAAGCGCGCCCAGCAGGATGGCCTGGAGGGTTACCCCGTCTATACCCGCAAGCCCTACACCGATGTCTCCTATCTGGCCTGCGCCCGCAAGCTGCTGGCGGTGCCCGAGTCCATCTATCCCCAGTTCGCCACCCACAACGCCCATTCACTGTCGGCCATCTACCAGCTGGCGGGGCAAAACTACTACCCGGGCCAGTACGAGTTCCAGTGCCTGCACGGCATGGGTGAGCCGCTCTACGAACAGGTGGTCGGCAAGGTCGCCGACGGCAAGCTGGGTCGCCCCTGCCGCATCTATGCGCCGGTCGGCAGCCACGAGACCCTGCTCGCCTACCTGGTGCGCCGCCTGCTGGAGAACGGGGCCAACACCTCCTTCGTCAACCGCATCGCGGACAACAGCATCTCCCTGCAGGATCTGGTGCAGGATCCGGTACAGCAGATCGAGCAGATGGCCGCCCGTGAAGGCAGCCTGGGTCTGCCCCACCCGCGCATTCCCCTGCCCCGTGAGCTGTACGGCGAAGCCCGCCCGAACTCCGCCGGTCTGGATCTCGCGAACGAGCACCGTCTGGGGTCGCTGTCTGCCGCCCTGCTCGCCAGCACCAACACCGTCTATCAGGCCCTGCCCATGTTGGGTAATGAACAGCCGGGCTGCGACATCGACGCACCGACCCAGTTCCAGCACGTGGTCAACCCGGCGGATCACCGCGACGTCGTCGGTCAGGTGAGCGAAGCCACGGTAGAGCTGGTGGACCAGGCCCTCGCCTGTGCTCTCTCCAGCGGCCAGATCTGGCAATCGACTCCGCCGGCCGAACGAGCCGCCGTGCTGGAGCGCGCCGCCGATCTGATGGAGTCCGAGCTGCAACCCCTGATGGGCCTGCTGGTGCGCGAATCCGGCAAGACCTTCGCCAACGCCATCGCCGAGGTGCGCGAGGCGGTGGACTTCCTGCGCTACTACGCCGCCCAGGCGCGCAACCACTTCGCCAACGAGAGCCACAGACCGCTCGGCCCCGTAGTCTGCATCAGCCCCTGGAACTTCCCGCTGGCCATCTTCAGCGGCCAGGTCTGCGCGGCGCTCGCCGCCGGCAATACTGTGCTCGCCAAACCGGCGGAGCAGACCCCCCTCATCGCCGCCCAGGCGGTGCGCATCCTGCGTGAGGCGGGCGTCCCCGCCGGTGCGGTGCAACTGCTGCCGGGCCGCGGTGAAACCGTGGGCGCAGCCCTTATAGCGGACGAGCGGGTCCGTGGCGTCATGTTCACCGGCTCCACCGAGGTGGCAGGCATCATCTCCCGCAACCTGGCCGGTCGCCTCGACGCCCAGGGCCGCACCATACCGCTCATCGCCGAGACCGGCGGCCAGAACGCCATGATTGTCGACTCCTCCGCCCTGACCGAACAGGTGGTGATGGACGTCATCTCCTCGGCGTTCGACAGCGCCGGTCAGCGCTGCTCCGCCCTGCGGGTGCTGTGCGTGCAGGACGATGTGGCCGAGCGGGTGATCCGCATGCTCAAGGGCGCCATGGCCGAGTACAAGGTCGGCAGCCCCGAGCACCTCTCCACCGACATAGGCCCTGTCATCGACGCCGAGGCCAAGGCCAACATAGAGCGCCACATCAAGGCCATGGGGGACAAGGGTCGCCGGGTGCACCAGATTGCCCGCACCCAAGAAGGCGCCTGCAACCGCGGCACCTTCGTGCTGCCGACCCTGATCGAACTCGACAGCCTGGATGAGCTGGGCTCGGAGGTGTTCGGCCCGGTGCTGCACCTGGTGCGCTACCCCCGCGCCAAGCTCGGCGAGCTGCTCGCGCAGATCAACGACAGCGGCTACGGCCTGACCCTGGGGGTCCATACCCGCATCGACGAGACCATAGCCCAGGTGGTCAACACCGCCAAAGTCGGCAACCTCTACGTCAACCGCAACATAGTGGGCGCCGTGGTCGGGGTGCAGCCGTTCGGCGGCGAGGGCCTCTCCGGCACAGGTCCCAAGGCCGGTGGCCCGCTCTACATGTACCGTCTGCTCGGGGCGCGTCCTCAGGAGGCGGTGACCAGCCAGCTTCGCCAGGAGCAGGGGGCAACCCCGCAAGCCGAGGCCGCCAAACCGGCACTGCTGGCCTTGCGTGGCTGGGCGAGCAAGCAGGCCCCGGCACTGGTGGCCCTGTGCGATCGCTACGGCGAGCTGGCACTGAGCGGCCTGACCCAGCTGCTGGTCGGCCCCACCGGCGAGCGCAACAGCTACAGCCTGCTACCCCGGGAGCGGGTGCTCTCCCTAGCCGAGGACAAAACGGATCTGCTGGCCCAGCTGGCAGCCTGTCTGGCGGTCGGGACGCAAGTGCTGTGGCAGGACAATGCCCAGAACCGCACCCTGCTGGCCAGCCTGCCCAGCGAGGTACAAGGGCGTATCCAGCTGGTGGCAGACTGGGCCAACAGCGAGGTTGGCTTCGATGCCCTGCTGCACCACGGCGACTCGGATCAGCTGCGGGAAGTGGCCAAGCTTGCCGCCGCCCGTGCTGGCGCCATCGTCGGCGTGCACGGCCTGCACCGTGGCGAGACCGACATCCCCCTGGAGCGCCTGCTGATCGAGCACGCCCTTTCGGTCAACACCGCCGCCGCCGGTGGCAACGCCAGCCTGATGACCATAGGCTAAGCGCCACATAGTGAAAGAGACCCAGGCCCCGCAGACGCGGGGCTTGTTTTTGCAGAGCCTTGCGCACAGAAACAGAAAGGCCGTTCGTGACATCGCACGAACGGCCTTTCTGTTGATTCGGTGAGGCTTGCCGTCTGATGACGCCGCGTCACTCGAATGTCCGAATACGCTTCGCTATTCGAACCTACACATATTCCATGAAGACGCGGGAAGTGAGCTTGGTGATCAGCTCATAAGGAATGGTGCCAATCTCCTCGGCGACCCGCTCCACCGGCAAGCCTTCGCCCCAGAGTACGGCCTCGTCGCCGGCCTTGTCGGTGGCGCCAGGGCCGAGATCCACTGTGGTCATATCCATGGAGACCCGACCCACCAGGGGCACTATGCGGCCATTGACCAGCACAGAGGTGCCGTTGGGCGCCATGCGGGGATAGCCGTCGCCGTAACCGATGGCGATGACGCCGAGTCGGGTATCCCGGGTCGACACCCAGTTGGCGCCATAGCCCACAGGCTCCCCCGCCTTGTGATCCCGCACCGCGATGAGCTGGGTCTTGAGGGTCATCACCGGCTTGAGGTCGTAATCCGCCGCTACCGTATTCGGGAAGGGGGAGACGCCGTAGAGGATGACGCCGGGGCGCACCCAGTCGCAGTGGGAGTCCGGCCAGGCCAGGATACCCGCCGAGTTCGCCATGGCGCGCTCGCCTTTGAGCGGCGCGGTCAGGCGGCTGAAGAGATCGATCTGCTCACGGGTGGTGGGCTGATCCAGCTCATCGGAGCGGCTGAAGTGGGTCATGATGTTGAACGGCTGCACCACGTTCTTGCAGCGGGCCAGCCGCTCGATAAAGGCGGGCATCTCCTCGGCCCGCACCCCGAGCCGGTGCATGCCGGTGTCGAGCTTGAGCCAGGCCACCACGGGGGCCGGCAGCTCGGCCTGCTCCAGCGCCTCGAGCTGCTCCCAGGTGTGTACCGCGGTCTGCAGGTTGTTGGCCGCAAGCACGGGCAAGTCTGCGCTCGAGAAGAAGCCTTCCAGCAGCACTATGGGTTTGACCACGGCGCAAGAGCGCAGCATCAGCGCCTCCTCGATGCGGGCCACCGCATAGGCGTCCGCATCCACCAGGGTGCGGGCCACCGGCAGCAGGCCATGGCCATAGGCGTTGGCCTTGACCACGGCGATGATCTTGCAGGAAGGAGCGTGGCGCTTGACCACGGCGAGGTTGTGGCGCAGGGCCGAGGTATCGATTTGGGCAATAGCCGCTTTCATCTGTTTTCCCTTACGAGGGCATGATGGCGCACCTGCGCCAGGCACCGAGTGGTGTCATCCCTTAATAGTCATCGTCTAAGGCCGGACCGGCAGAATTGTCGAACCGGGAAAACTGTGTCTGGTATCCGGGGCGATCTCGACCCCGGCTTAGTAGTCATCATCAAACGCCGGGCCGGCATAGTTGTCGAACCGGGAGAACTGACCCTGGAAGGTGAGCCGCACCCGGCCTATGGGGCCATTACGCTGCTTGCCGATGATGATCTCGGCAATCCCCTTGTCGGGACTGTCGTCGTGATACACCTCATCGCGGTAGATGAACATGATCAAATCCGCGTCCTGCTCGATGGAGCCTGATTCACGAAGGTCCGAGTTGACCGGCCGCTTGTCGGCCCGCTGCTCCAGGCTTCGGTTCAGCTGGGAGAGCGCCACCACCGGGCATTGCAGCTCCTTCGCCAAGGCCTTGAGGGAGCGGGAGATTTCACCGATTTCCAGGGTTCTGTTGTCAGACAGCGCCGGCACCCGCATCAGCTGCAGGTAGTCGATCATGATCATCGAGAGACCGCCGTGCTCGCGGGCGATGCGACGGGCACGGGAGCGCACGTCGGTCGGGGTCAGGCCGGAGGCGTCATCTATGTACATCTTGCCCTTCTCGAGCAGCAGCCCCATGGTGGAGGAGAGGCGCGCCCAATCTTCGTCGTCGAGCTGGCCGGTCCGCACCTTGGTCTGGTCGATGCGCCCGACCGAGGCAAGCATACGCATGATGATCTGCTCGGAGGGCATCTCCAGGGAGAAGATCAGCACCGGCTTGTCGGCGGTGAGGGCCGCGTGCTCGCACAGGTTCATGGCAAAGGTCGTCTTGCCCATGGAGGGACGGGCGGCGACTATGATGAGGTCCGAGCGCTGCAGGCCGGCGGTCATCTTGTCGAGATCGCCATAACCGCTGGAGACCCCGGTCACCCCGTTGTGGGGGGTCTTGAACAGCTCCTCAATCTTGTCGACCGTCTGCTCCAGAATGAGCTTCAGGGGCTGCGGGCCCTCGTTGGCGCTGGAGCGCTGCTCGGCGATCTTGAACACCTTGCTCTCGGCCAGATCCAGCAGATCGCCTGAGGTGCGGCCCTGGGGCTCGTAACCCGCTTCGACTATCTCGTTGGCGACCGAGATCATCTCCCGCACCACGGCCCGCTCACGCACTATCTCGGCGTAGGCATTGATGTTGGCGGCGCTCGGGGTGTTCTTGGCGATCTCCACCAGATAGGCGAAGCCACCGGACTCTTCCAACTGCTCGGAGCGCTCCAGCTCCTCCTGCAGTGTGATGAGATCGATGGGGTTGCCCGCATTGGAGAGGCGGGTCATGGCCTGGAAGATCAGGCGGTGGGGACGGCTGTAGAAATCCTTGTCGATCACCCGCTCGGCCACCCGATCCCAGGCCTCGTTATCCAGCATCAGGCCGCCCAGTACGGACTGCTCGGCCTCAAAAGAGTGGGGGGGAACTTTCAGCTGTTGTGTCTTGGCGTCTTTTTTCGCCGTCACTTGCTCTGCCATACACATAAAAACCGCAGCGGGAAGGGGACGGGAATTTTACAAAAGAAACCCCGCCATCGCGAGCGCTAATGCGCGCTATTCACCTCATCCGTTGGCCTGCCTCCTCCCAGGTGGCCGGCTCATCGGGTCCTGGGGCCCTCCTTGCCCCTCATAGCACGAGGAAGGGCCAGACCAGGGTCTGATCCTTCGCCTTGGATTTGAGCTTGTTGCGCAGTCTGCGCACCGAACGACTCGGTCGTCTGTTTCTCATGGGCATCCTCCTTGGCACCCCCGGGAGGGGCAATCTGTTCATGAATAATTCATGCCAGACATGTTAATCATACCCGCAAGCTGCAACACAAAAAGGGACCGGCAGCCTGCCATGCGCCTCGCTGAGCTTGCACAAGCAGAGCATGCCCCCACCTACATGAGAGTGAAAGAGTCAAAATGAAAAAGATGCTGACCCTGTTTGCCGTGATCCTGGCCATTGGCCTTGGGGCACCCATAGCCGAGGCCAAGAAATTTGGTGGCGGCAAATCCTTTGGCAAGAGCTACAAGACGGCACCGGCCCAACCGGCACCTACTGCTGCTCCCGTGAATGGCAAGAACCCGACCCTGGCTGCGGCGCCCAAGAAGAGCGGCATGATGGGTGGCCTGCTGGGCGGCCTGCTGGCCGGTGGCCTGTTCGCTTACCTGCTGGGCAGTGGCGCCTTCGAAGGCCTGCAGGGCATGGACTTCCTGCTGATCGCCCTGCTGGCACTCGGTGCCGTGTTCCTGATCCGCGCCCTGCGCAAGAACAAGGCGGCAGCAACCCCACCACAGGCGGCCTATGCGGGCTATCAGCCACCGTCGGCGCCGCAGCAGTTCGAGCAGAGCAACGGCGCCCCGCAGGCGACCGGCTTTGCCGACAGCGACGTCCCCTTCCGCCTGCCGCCAGGCTTTGACATGAACGGTTTCCTGTCCGGTGCCCGCGATCACTATCGCACCCTGCAAGAGGCCTGGAACAAGAACGATCTGGAGAAGGTACGCGAGTACGTGAGCCCGGAGCTGTTCCAGCACCTCCAGGCCGAGCGCGCCGAACTGACCGGCGAGCAGCACACCGAAGTGATGTATGTGGACACCCAGCTGGTGCGTGCCGACTACGGCAGCGACTGGGCCCAGGTCAGCGTGCGCTTCAGCGGTCGCTATATGGACCGTCAGGAGCAGGTCGAGGAGGACATCAAGGAGGTGTGGCACCTCGAGCGCAACCTGGCCAAGGACAATGCCCCCTGGCACATCGTCGGTATCGAGCAGCTCTAAGCACGCCCGTCCGGCAAGCATGATAAAGGCGACCTCAGGGTCGCCTTTTTATTGCCATCACACTCATCACAGCTGGCCATGGAATATTCCCCCCTCCCTGTGAGGGGCCGAGAATAATCGCCTTCAGCCCGTGTTGATGACCTTGAAAATAAAAAAAGAGGCAGCCATGGCTGCCTCTTTTTTGTTATTGGCCCAAGGCCGCTCTATTATTTGCAGCCATCAGTCGAGGCGGAATTCACATAACTGACCTCGCCGGCCGGCTGATAATCGGCCACCTGTATGGTCTTCTTCGCCGCGATATAATCCTTCAACACCCCGGCATCCACCAGACCGGCGTTGATGGTATTGATCTTCGGATAGCCGTCGCCACCGGCCGCGCTGAAGCTCGGGATGGAGAAGCTGTAGCTGGCCGCAGGATCGAAGGCCTTGCCGCCCACGCTGGTGATGGTCACGCTCTTGGCCTGGCAGTCCACCGCCATGTTGATGCCACCAAACTGGGCATAGCCGCCGGTGTTGACTGTCTTGGTCGCCACCAGGCCCAGATAGGTTGCCAGCTCGCTGCCGCTCATGGTCGCCTTGTTGACCGTGTTGCCGAACGGATGCACTGTCAGCACGTCGCGATAGCTGATGTCGCCAGCCGCGATGGAGGCACGCACGCCGCCGGAGTTGACGATGCCAAAGTCGGTGCTCAGCTTCTCGGCAGTGGCCGTGGTGATGAGGCGACCCAGGTTGGTCTGCTTGTTGCGCACGTTGGCACGCTCGCCGTCCAGCACGCCGTCGGTGGAGCCTATCACCACGCCCAGCTCCTGCTGACCCTTCTCCTGATAGGTGAGCAGGGTGTTGTAGAGCTCGGGATCCTTGGTGATCTCTTCCTGAATGAAGGCACCGCCAGCGTCTTTGAGATTGACCGGGATGAGATCGTACTGGGTCAGGGTCAGCTTGCCATTCTGGTAGTCAAACTGGGCGCGGCCCACATACTTGCCCCACTCGTGGGCCTGCATGATCCAGGTGCCGTTCTGCTGATCCGGCAGGCAGTCGTCACCCGGCTTGAAGTCGGCGTACTTGTCCGCCGTGCCCGGCTCCATGCAGACCGGGTTCTGGGAGTGACCGCCTATGATGGCGTCCAGGGTGCCGGCCGGCAGCGCGCGCGCCATCTCCACATCCCCAGGGGCATTGCTGCCGTGCTGGCCATTCTCGTAGTGACCCATGTGGGTGATGGCCAGGACCAGGTTCGCCTCTTTGTTGTCGCGGATCTGCTTGCCGAGCTTGGCCGCTTCCGTGGTCGGATCGCGGAACTCCAGGGTCTGGACGTTGTTGGGATCCACCAGCTGGGCGGTGTCTTCTGTGGTCAGCCCCAGCACGGCGACCTTGAGGCCGTTCTCCAGCTTGAACACCTTGTAGGGGTCGAAGTAGCGCTTGCCGCTGGCCTTGCCGTAGATGTTGGCGGAGATCATGGGGAACTTGGCCCACTCACGCTGTTTCTCGAGGATGCTCAGGGGGTTGTCGAACTCGTGGTTGCCCACCGCCATGGCATCGTAGCGGATGCTGTTCATGGCCATGAAGTCCGGCTCCGCATCCTGCAGATCCGACTCCGGCACCCCTGTGTTCACGTCGCCACCGGAGAGCACCAGCACCTCGCTGCCTGCCGCCTTGGCCTCCCCACGCAGGCGTTCAACCAGGGTCTTCTGGGCTGCCATGCCATATTCACCCTTGTCGTTGTGCCAGAAACGACCGTGGGTATCATTGGTGTGCAAAATGGTCAGCTTGCAGACATTTTCGCTGCAGGGGGCGACACTTTCATTTTGTGAGGTATTACAGCCACTCAGCGCGGCGAGCACAGCCAGCGCGACAGTTCCTTTGACAAATTTATAATTCATTTCCATATCACCTTGTTATTTTGTTATTGGACGACCCAAGCCATTAGGTCGGGCGCTAATATAACAAACAACATGTGACGCTTTTTCATCGGTGACTCACAAATTCCGCCAAATGTGATCACCAGCGCAACCTGTCTCCTCATATTTCCATCACTAGTCAATCTCCTGCCGCCTCATTTCCCCCCGCAGGGATGGCAGCCTGCCGGAAACAGTTATGGCATACTTCCCGCCAATCGATGCCAAGGAGAGCCGTGAATGGCAAAGTACGACAAGATTTCCCCCGAGACCCAGCAGGAGGCGATGAAGGTAGCCCGCGCCAACCAGAAACCGGGGCAGACCAAGGAGCAGACCCAGCTGATCGCCCAGGGGATCCAGAAGGGCATAGACGAATACAAGAAACAGATGAAGGCGCGGGCCCGGGAGGCGAGCCGCCAGAAGAAGCAGCAAGCCAGGACGAAGCAGCCACAGCAGGGCGAGCATGAGGAAGAGGCCCAGGAGATAGAGCTTGTCGAGATCAGCCGCCAGCACCCGTTGCCATGGGTATTGCTGGTACTGAGCTGGCTGGCATTTGGCTGTGCCTGGATCTGGCTGCGCTGATCCCTTGCCTGGCAAACCTTTGCCCTGGGATCGGCCTCACAGCCCGGGGCCGGCGCGCTGGTCATCCCTAGCCCCGGCTGCTTACACTCTTCCCCCCGTTGTCTGGAGACCCCCATCATGAATCCGGCCCCCCTCTATCTGCTGGCCCCCCTTGTCCTCTTTATCGTGACCCTGGTGCTCTATCGCATCTCGCCCCTGCGAGCGGTCGCCGCCGGCAACGCCCGCTGGTTTATCCTGCCCGCCTTCACCCTCTTCATCCTGCTGATCATCATCAACGGGGCGGCAGATCCGACCCTGCGCAGTCCCGGCTTTCACTGGCTGATGCCGGGGCTTGGCTTCGCGCTCTGCCTGTTCCCGGCACTGCCCAAGGCGCTGGTGCCGCGCCTGGCCATCAAGGAAGGAGCCTTCGCCGCCCTGGGCCTGATGCTGATGAGCCTGGCCATGGTCTATTGATTTCGATTGCACGGGCTTTTTCATGACCTGAGGGGCGCCCTGTGACGGGCGCCCCTTGTACAAACAATGGGCGATAGGCATCTTGGTGAGAGGGTAACCAGCCAGGAGGCCAGATGGACAATCCGCCCGATTTCATGGCGCAGTGGGATTATCAGGATCCCGCCGCCAGCGCCCTGCGTTTTCACGCGCTTCTTCCTGCGGCGCGCGCCGCCGCCGACCTGCAACTCGAGCTTGAGCTGCTGACCCAACTGGCCCGCACCCACTCCCTGCAACGCCAGTTTGCACAGGCGCACCAACTGCTCGACGAGATAGAGCCCCGCCTCACCGAGGCCACCCCGCGAGCACGGCTGCGCACCTTGCTGGAACGGGGGCGGACGTTCAACTCGGCCGGCGACAAGGCCAGCGCCAGGACGCTGTTCGAGCAGGGGTGGCAACTCGGGCTCAAGCTGGGGGAGACAGGGCTCGCCATAGACTCGGCCCACATGGTGGGCATCGCCGCCCCGCTGGAAGAGCAGAGCCGCTGGCATCAATTGGCGATGACCCTGGCCGAGCGCAGTGCCGACGATAAGGTGCGCGGCTGGCTGCCCAGCCTCTACAACAATCAGGGCTGGACCCTGTTCGAGCTGGGACGCTTTGAGGAGGCCAGGGCCTGCCAGCAGAAGTGCCTGGCCTGGCACCAGCAGCACAGCAATCAGGGCAAGGCCTTTATCGCCCGCTGGAGCCTGGCACGGCTGAGCCGGGCGCAGGGATTGCACGAACAGGCGATGGCCGAGCTGAGCCAGCTGAAGGCCGACATGGCCGAGGCCAGCGCGCCGGAAGATGGCTATCTGTTCGAGGAGCTGGGGGAGAACGGCCTGATGCTGGACGATCCGGCCGCCCCCGAATACTTCGCCCGCGCCTGGTTCCTGCTCTCGCGGGATGGCTGGCTGCAAGCCAACGAGGCGGAGCGGCTGGCCAGGCTCAAGCGCCTCGCCAAGCTCTGACGGCGCTCCACAAAAAGAGCGGGCGGCCAATTGGCCGCTCCGCTCACCAGCGCATCTGCCCAGGATGATGGATGCCATCCCCCCACATCAGGCCAGGCTCGCCTCTTCCCAGCCCTGCTTCTTGCGATAAATGGTCGAGGGGCTGATCTCCAGCAGCGCCGCCGCCTTGGGGATGTTACCGTCACAGCTGGCGATGGCCTGCTCTATGGCCTCCTTCTCCACCAGCCAGAGCGGGCGCACCGGCAGCGGGATCGACATGGGCTCGGTCTGGATCTCGGGGGTTTCCTCGGCGGGGGCAGGCACCACGAGCGCACGACCGCCGTTGAGCGGCGGTGGCAGTATCTCCTTGCTCACCAGCTCGCGATCGTTGAGCACCACTATGTTGCGCACCACGTTCTGCAGCTCGCGCACGTTGCCGGGCCAGGGGTAGTCGAGCAGCACCCGCACGGCATCGGCATCGAAATCCCGGAAGCGCTTGTGCTCCTCCTTGGCATATCGCAGCAGGAGGTCGCGCGCCAGCAGCAGTATGTCTTCACCGCGCTCGCGCAGGGGAGGCAGGGGGAGCGGTATCACGTGCAGCCGGTAGTAAAGATCCTCGCGAAAACGCCCCGCTTTGACCTCCACCAGGGGATCCCGGTTGGTGGCGCAGACGAAACGCACGTCCACCGTCTCCACCTTGCCACTGCCGACCCGCTGCAGGGTGCCGGTCTGGATGAAGCGCAGCAGCTTGCTCTGCAGGTCGAGATCCATCTCGCAGATCTCGTCGAGGAAGAGGGTGCCGCCGTCCGCCAGGCTGGCCGCCCCCTTGCGATCCCCCTGGGCACCGGTAAAGGATCCCTTCACATGGCCGAAGATCTCGCTCTCCATCAGATCGTGGGGAATGGCGGCGCAGTTGAGCGCGATGAAGGGCTGATCCCGGCGCGGGCTGCACTGGTGGATCGCTTCGGCACAGACCTCCTTGCCGGTCCCGCTCTCCCCCGTGATGAAGACGGTCGCCTTGCTCGGCGCCGCGCTCTCTATGATGCGATAGACCGCCTGCATCGCCATGGAGGCGCCGATGAAGCCCGCAAAGGAGCTGCGCTCGAAGTTCTCCCTGTACTGGGCCACCAGCGAGCTGAGCTGCTGATGTTTGAAGGCGTTGCGGGCGGTGGCGCACAGCCGCTTGCCGTCGAACGGCTTGGTCAGGAAGTCGAAGGCACCGCAGCGCATCGCCTCCACCGCCACGTCCACCGAGCCGTGGGCGGTGATAACCACCACCGAGCAGGGCAGTTGCTGCTCGGTGATCTGCTGCAATATGGCCATGCCGGACATGTCGGGCAGTTCGAGGTCGAGCAGCACCACGGGGGGCGGGCTGGCCAGCAACTGCGCCAGTGCCTGCTGGCCGCAATCGGCCAGCAGCACCTCATAGCCATCCTGAACCAGGTACTGCTCATAGACGACGGCCAGACTGCGGGTATCTTCCACCAGCAGGACACGGGGTTTGCTTTCAGCCACGAGATCCATCCTTGCGATTGATTTTGTTGTCTATTCTGGGGGCTAGCCGCCACACACTCAAGACGGGTCCCTGCTTTCTCCGGCCTATCCTGGCGCGACACAAGTAAAAACGGCTCCCTGGGGAGCCGTTTTTATCGCATTGACTGCTTATTTCTTCGCATCGGCGCCATCGGCAGCCGGCTTTTCGATGGCCAGCAGCTCGACGTCAAATACCAGCACGGCATTGGCCGGGATGGAGCCTGCACCGTGCTCGCCATAGGCCAGCTTGGACGGCAGGAAGAATTTGAACTTGGAACCGACCGGCATCAGCTGCACGCCTTCGGTCCAGCCCGGGATCACCTGGTTGAGCGGGAAGGTAGCCGGCTCGCCGCGATCGACGGAGCTGTCGAACTTGGTGCCATCGGTCAGGGTACCGGTGTAGTGTACCTTGACGATGTCGGTGGCCTTGGGCTTGGCGCCGTCACCCAGCTTCTCGACCTGATACTGCAGGCCGGATTCGGTGCTCTTCACGCCCTCTTTCTTGGCGTTGGCGGCCAGGTACTCTTCACCCTTCTTCAGGTTGTCCACCGCATCCTTGTCAGCCTTGGCCTTGGTCAACTCGTTGATCTTGGCGTCGTATTCCTGCAGGACCTTCTGGATCTCCTCGTCAGTCATGCTGGCTTCCTTGCCCAGACCGTCGGTCACCCCCTTGAGGATGACGCTGTTGTCCAGCTTGATGCCGAGCTCCTGCTGACGTTCCAGGGTATTGGCGATATAACGACCCATGGAGAGGCCGATCGCATAGCCGGATTGCTCTTCAAAGCTCTTGGCTGCTGCCTTGGGGGCCTCTGCCGGCTTGCTGGCTTCTGCCTTGACCTCTGCGGTATTGGCAGCAGGCTTCTCATCTTTTTGGCAAGCAGTCAGACTCACGGCAACGGCCGCAGCCAACAGGGACACCTTCAGAAAATTGTTCATCAGTTTCTCCAAAACTCTAAATACCGCTCTCGGTTCCTTCGTGAAATGAGAGGTTTATCGTGATAAGCGCCTTATACTAACGCCGTGATCGCAGGTAACGAAAGCATGAGACAGGAAAAATGATCAAAAGTGCCATTTATCTCATCGGTATCTGCCTGATGCTGACAGGGTGCGAACAGAGCTCACTTCCCGGCCAGCAGATCCGCCTCGCCAACCAGGGCTTGCTGAGTGCGGATCTCGCAAGCTCCGGCAAGCAGGCCATCGTCTCCAGCCTGGGCCAGGGCACAGTGGTCTGGGATCTGGAACAGGGCAAGGAACGCTGGCGCTGGCGCCAGAGCGAGGACCAGGAAGAGTTCGTCACCCTCACCCGCTTCTCCCCG
Source organism: Aeromonas sp. R4-3 (assembly GCF_040908275.1). Classification (NCBI taxonomy): domain Bacteria; kingdom Pseudomonadati; phylum Pseudomonadota; class Gammaproteobacteria; order Aeromonadales; family Aeromonadaceae; genus Aeromonas; species Aeromonas sp. R4-3. The sequence continues at coordinate 81,409 of NZ_JBFODK010000032.1, read as the reverse complement.
GGCGACAGCCACGCCATCACGGCCACCCAGCGCACCTTTGCCATCTGGCGCCTGCAAGATGGTCGCTCCCAAGGCTACTATTCACTTCCTGAATCCAGCCTGAGGGATGCGGCACTCTCGGCCGATGGCCGTCTGGTGCTGATCGGCCGCGAAGATGGCAAGGCGGAGCTGGTGGATACCCGCACCGGGCGCAGGCTGCAGTTCCTCGGCCATACCGAGCAGGTCAATACGGTGGATCTCTCCGCCAATGGTCGCTACGCCCTCACCGGCGGCAACGACTACAGCGCCTATCTGTGGGATACCCGCAGCGGCCAGGTGGTGTGGCGTTTCAATCATGGTGGCCGGGTGGTGATGGCGAGGCTGGATCCGGCGGGGCGCTTCGCCTTCACCGCCGACAGCCGTCAGGCCAGCATCTGGGATCTCAAGACCGGCAAGGAGGTGAGCCGGCTGCAGTTCGATCACCGCTTCGAGGTCTACACCAGCGCCCGGTTCGTCAAGGATGGCGACTGGCTCGTCACCGGCGCCCCCTCCCGCCAGCTCTCCCTGTGGCGGGTGAGCGATGGCAGCCTGCTGCAAAGCTGGCGCGTCTCTCCCCATCCCAAGGTGAAACCACCGAGCGCTGTGGTCTATGGCGTGGCTTTGCGCGACAATGGCCACCTCGTCAGCGCCAGCTCCAGTGGCCTGGCCGAAATCTGGACTATCAAGTAAGGACCAAAAGGCCCATGAGTCAGCAAGTTAACGATCGTCTCGAGACCCTGGAAAGCCGTCTCGCCTATGCCGAATACACGGTGGAGCAACTCAACGAAGAGGTGACCACCCAGGGCCGTGAACTCGACCGGCTCAAGCATCAGATCCAGCTGCTGGTGGACAAGATGCAGAGCGTGCAGCCGAGCCAGATCGCCAGCATGGCCGAAGAGACGCCGCCACCGCACTACTGAGTGCGCCGCCATAAAAAAACCCGCACGCAGCGGGTTTTTTCATCTTGCCAGTCGGCAGATCAGTGCTGATGGCCCTTGCCACCGCAACCACCGCCGCCACAGCAACCGCCGTGACCTTGCTCGTCGCCGTGGTCATGACCGTGATCGTGGCCGTGACCGCCGCAGCAACCGCCGTGGTCATGGTCGTGATCGTGACCGTGGTCATGGCCATGATCGTGACCGCAGCCACCGGCACCGTGCACGTGGCCGTGAGCCAGCTCTTCGGCAGTGGCGGCACGCACGTCCTTGATCTCGACCTTGAAGCCCAGGGTCACACCGGCCAGCGGATGGTTGCCATCCACCTTGATGAACTCTTCGGAGACTTCGATGACGGTCACCGGACGGTGGCCATCGTCGGTCTCGGCCACAAAAGTATCCCCTTCAGACACTTCCATGCCATCGAACAGCTCGCCGGGCACTTCTTGCACAAGGTTCTCGTCATACTCGCCATAGGCCTGGTTCGGCGTCAGGGTGACGTCGAACGCCTCGCCCACGCTGCGGCCTTCCAGCTCGGCTTCGAGGCCGGAGACCAGATAACGGGTACCGTGCAGATACACCAGAGGCTCTTTACCGACAGTGGTGTCGATGACTTCACCGTGTTCGTCGGTGACCGTGTATTCCAGCGTAACCACGCTCAGGGGAGCTACTTTCATGTCAGGGATCCTGCGGATAGAAAAAAACGGGCCCAGAATACCTTAAAAAGGTGGCCAAGCATATGATCTGCCCCGCTCCGCCATGCTGAAAAAGTCAGCAGTCCAGAACGAGCCTTGTCCCACCCCGGGTATTACCAAGAGGCCCAACACTCGGGGCTAAGCACGCTGATTGCCCGTTCGGCCTCGCGGATGACCTTGTCAACCTCGGCCATCCGGCTCTCCCTTACTCGGGGCGGAACACCCCTATGACCTGTTCGGCCTCACGGGTCGCCTTGTCCACCTCGGCCTGGGTCTGCACCTGGGTATCCCCGCAGTCGACGCAGGTCACCTTCTCGACTCCATGCTCCATATACAGCATCATGGTGTCCATCTTGCCGCACGCCGGGCAAACCGCACCGGCAATGAAGCGCTTTTTACGTCTGGTTTCCATTTGTGTTACCTCCAGGCAGCATCATATCAGGGTTTTTACATGCATCACGCCATCGAATATCAGCATTTTTCCACTCCTTGCCTGCAGGTCGGCCCCCGCAAACGCTCCCCTCTGGGTCAGCTGCTGCGCGTCACCCGGGGTGCGGCACTGCTGAGACTCGGCTCCCATGAGCTGTTGCTGACGGCGGGCAGCCACTTCTGGCTGTGCGCCGATGCCCTCGCCGCCTTCACTCCCCTGGCGGGTTGCCAGCATGATCGGCTGATCTGCTCGGTGCGGGTGGTGCAACCGGCCCAGGCAGGCTGGTTGCAACCCACCCCGCTGATGGACGCCCTGCTGGACAGCCTGGCCGCCTGGTCGAGGCCCCGTGACTGGCAGGAGGCCTATGGCCACCGTCTGCGGGTCATAGGGGACGAGCTGCAGGCGTGCGCCATCCTGGCGCAGGCGGATCAGCCGCTGCAAGGTGCCTGGCGCGCCCTGGCCGGTCAGTCTGAAGGCAGCGTCGCGGCCTGGCAGGCTTGCCTCACCCAGCGCGGCATCGAGGATCCCGCCTTGGCGGCCGATGCGCTCGGTGCCCAGTGGCAGTTGCTGCAGGGGGTACGCCTGCTCAGAAGTGGCAGCAAGCCGGCCCAGGTGGTGGCAAAGCTCGGTTACCGGGATGAACAGGCTTTGGCGCAGGCGTGCCAGCACTGGCTCGGGCTGACGCTGGAGGCGGTGGCCTCCGCTCAGTGAGCCGGACGCGAAAATAAATGGTGGTGACAGGGTCCAGTTTTGCGGCTCGCGGTCGCTAATAACAAAGGAGTCATCCTTGTCACCATCCTCTATGCTGAACACCAGATTGACCGTCACCGATTAGATCAACAGGACATCCGCCATGACGAGCAAGGCCAACCAATCCCAGGGCATGTTGCTGTTTCACCTCTCTGCCAGGCAATCCTTCGCCATCGGCACCCTCAAGGTGAAGGAGATAGTCCCCTACACCCAGCTCACCGCCCTGCCCCATTCGCACCCGACCGTGCTCGGGGCGGCCAGCATGCGGGGCACCACCATCCCCGTGATCGACATGGCGATGGCGGTGGGCTATCGCCCGATCAGCCGGGAGGAGATGCCCAACTGCTTCATCATCATCACGGACTGCCGCCGCACCCTGGTGGGCTTCCTGGTGCGGGGCATCGACAAGATCACCGAGTGCAACTGGCGTGACATAGAGCCGCCGCCCCCTTCCCTCGGTCAGAACGTCTTCGTCACCGGGGTGACCAAGGTGGGCGAGCAGCTGATCCAGCTGCTGGACGTGGAGTTGATCCTGTCCCGGGTCTATCCGGACGATCCCAGCCACCTCTACCCAGTGCTGACCGATGTGCAGCGCGAACGGCTCAAGCCGATGCGGATCCTGCTGGTGGACGACTCCTCCGTCGCCCGCCGCCAGCTGATGGCGGCCCTCGATTACATCAACATTCCCTACGAGGTCTGCACCAACGGGCGCGATGCCCTCAGCCTGATGCAGGCCAGGGTCGCTCAGGGCAGCCGGATAGACATACTGGTGAGCGACATAGAGATGCCGGGGCTGGACGGTTACGAGCTGGCCTTCGAGGTGCAGAGCGATCCCAGGCTGGCGGAGGCTTACATCATCCTGCACACCTCCCTCTCCAGCGAGATAAGCGTGGAGCGGGCCCATCAGGTCGGCGCCCACGAGGCGCTGACCAAGTTTGAAGCCAACGAGCTGATCCAGGCCATGTTGCGCGGCGCCGAACACCACGACCGCCTGCCCGCCTGATACCGCGGCGGGCCATGGGCTCGCCGCCCCTTTCCTCTTCTGCTGCCCCGAGTCGTTGCATGCTGACAGAAAGCCACTTCCACGCCCCTTGGTGGGCTCGCAATGCCCACCTGCAAACCATATTGCCGAAGTGGCTGCGCCGCTCGCCGGCCCGCTTCATCCCGGAACGGTTCGAACTGGCAGACGGGGACTTCGTCGACCTCGCCTGGAGCGGGGCCATCAGCCAGGATGAGCGGCCACTGCTGGTGCTGTTTCACGGTCTGGAGGGCAGCATTCACTCCCACTATGCCAAGGGACTGTTTGCCCATCTGCAGCGGCAGGGGAACGACGCCGTGCTGATGCATTTTCGGGGATGCAGCGGCGAGCCGAACCGCCTGCTGCGGGCCTATCACTCCGGCGCCATCGAGGATGCAGAGGCGCTGATCGCCGAGCTGGGTCGCCGTTTTCCCGGCAAGCCGCTGGTCGCCATCGGCTACTCCCTGGGGGGCAACATGCTGGTCAATCTGCTGGCGCGGGCCTGTCCGGATGAACTGACCGCCGCCGTGGTGATCTCGGCGCCGCTGCAACTGGCAAGCTGCGCCGACAGGGTCAATCAGGGGTTCTCACGGGTGTATCAGAGTTACTTGCTGCGCACCATGAGGGCCAATCTGCTGCGCAAGATCCGCCAACAAGCCGCAGCTCGCTGGCAACAGGAGCAGGTGAGCCGCATCGCTACCCTGCGCGACTTCGACGAGCAGGTCACGGCCCCGCTCCATGGTTTCGACAGCGCCGATCACTACTATCAGACCTGCTCCGGCCTTGATCTCCTGGCACGCATCACCATCCCGACCCTGATCATCCACGCCGCCGACGATCCCTTCATGACAGGGGCCGTGATCCCCAAACCGGAGCAACTCTCACCCATGGTGCGCTACGAGCTGAGCCGGCGCGGTGGCCACGTGGGCTTCCTGCACGGTACCCCCTGGCGACCCCGCTTCTGGCTGGAGGAGCGCATCAGCCAGTGGCTGCGGGAACAGACTCAGGACGCCCGGCGGTAGCAGTTGCGCCCTGCGCCCTTGGCTTCATAGAGGGCGCCATCCACCCGCTCGAGCAACATGACCAGGCTCTCCCCCTGACGCCACTGGGCGATCCCCTGGCTCAGGGTGAGATGGGGATCCACCTCTGAGGCTGCGTGAGGCAGCGCCCGGGCGGCCAGGGTGGCGCGAATGCGCTGCGCGACCCGCTCGCCGGCGGCCAGATCCGTCTCCTGCAGCAACACCACGAACTCCTCCCCGCCGTAACGGGCCACCAGATCGCCGGGTTCCCGCACGCTCTCCTCCAGGCACTCGGCCACCAGGATCAGGCACTCATCCCCCGCCTGATGGCCGTAGTGGTCGTTGTATCGCTTGAAGAAATCCACATCCAGCAGGATCACAGTGAAGGGTGTCTCCAGCGTCGTGCCCTGTGCGATGGCGTTTTTGCAGACCTGATCGAAATGTCGGCGGTTGGCGAGCCCGGTCAAAGGATCCCTGTGGGCCATGGCATTCATCTTGCGCGCCAGCATCAGGTTGTCATACTCGCGCGACACCGCCAGCTCGAACCAGCCGTTGAGCATCCGCCGCCCCGTCTCCAGGATGATCAACAAGCCACCGGCCGCCAGCCAGTGCACAGTGACGGACGGCACCATCACCCAGTGCTCCTCAAACAGCAGGAAGATCAGAGGCGGGGCACTCAGGCTGTAGAATACGCGCCACTCGTAATAGAAGGCGATCAGGGCCGTCAGCAGCAACAGGCTGACCATGTTGAATGCCGGGCTGAACCCCCCTCTGAGCTCTATGGTGGCAATGGCATAGGCCGTCATCGCCCAGGCCAGTCCCCACAACATGGCGCAGCCCCAGAGCCAGGGCTGCCATCTCTGTGTTCCCTGGCGAGAGAACCAGCGCCAGCCCAGGGGCGGCAGCACGCTCGCCAGCAGCACCAGGGCAATCTGATACTCATAGCGCCAGGGCAGCCCATCGATCGCCACCAGCCGGGCATCCTGATAGAGATAGAAGCGCGCCAGCAGATAGAGGATCGCCAGCTGGTTGATGACCCAGAACCAGCGCAGCCCTGCGCTCAGGGCACGCCGACGCGTATCATTAAGGTGCTGGTCGAACTGACTGGTGGGGCGGCGCTGTTCAGCTGATGCCATGGGAACCCTCGCTCAGGTCCAGATAAACTCCTTGCGCTTGCCGGTCAGACACCGACAATATCCGCATCGCTATGACTGAAGATGAAATCATGATTATCCCTTGGCAAGAACTGGATCCAGATACCCTCAACAACCTGCTCGAGCATTTCGTCCTGCAAGAAGGCACCGAATACGGCGAACAGGATGTCAGCCTGGCCGACAAGGTTGAAGAGGTCAGACAACAATTACTACAAGGTAGTGCCGTGCTCGTCTACAGCGAGTTGCACGAGAGTGTCAACGTCGTGCCCAAGACGCATTTGAGCAATGGGCCGAGCGACGACTTCCCGGCAGAATGACACAAGAGAAGGAACGCAGGCTGAACAACGTCCGGCACGGGCCCCGCCAAGCACAGCGGTGCGGCGCTCAGTTCAGGGGGGAAGAGGGGCGGCTCGCCCGATGAGGCTGGCGTTTCAAATCGGCTTGTTTTTTGCCTCCGGCGCCGATGGAGACCAGCCGCCGAGGGGCATGGGGGCTCATGATGGCGCCCACGCAGCAAGGCTGCACTTGACCGCACTTTGAACCTGCCTTTATAACGGAACTCCCAAGGAAGAGAGAATTCTATGTCGGCCAAGCATCCCATCATTGCGGTTACCGGTTCGTCCGGTGCCGGCACCTCCACCTCCACCAACGCCTTCCGCTCCATGTTCCACCAGCTCGGATACAAGGCGGCCGTGGTCGAGGGGGACAGTTTTCACCGCTATACCCGGCCCGAGATGGACGTGGCGATCCGCAAGGCGCGCGAGCAAGGGCGCCACATCAGCTATTTCGGTCCCGAGGCCAACGACTTCGGCCTGCTGGAATCCTTTTTCCAGGAGTACGGTCAGAGCGGCAGCGGCCAGTACAGACGCTACCTGCACAGCTTCGACGAGGCAGTCCCCTTCAACCAGATGCCGGGCACCTTCACCCCCTGGCAGGGGTTGCCGGGGGAGACGGACCTGCTGTTCTACGAAGGGCTGCATGGCGGCGTGGTGACCGGCGAACACAATGTGGCCCGTCACGTGGACTTTCTCATCGGCGTGGTGCCCATCGTCAACCTGGAGTGGATCCAGAAGCTCATTCGCGACACCTCGGAGCGCGGGCATTCGCGCGAGGCGGTGACCGACTCCATAGTCCGCTCCATGGATGACTACATCAACTTCATCACGCCGCAGTTCTCCCGCACCCACATCAACTTCCAGCGGGTGCCGACGGTGGACACCTCCAACCCCTTCAGTGCCAAGGTGATACCCAGCCTGGACGAGAGTATGCTGGTGATCCGGTTTCGGGGCATCAAGCAGGTGGACTTCCCCTACCTGCTGTCGATGATAGACGGGGCCTTCATGTCCAGGATGAATACCATAGTGGTGCCGGGGGGCAAGATGGGTTTCGCGATGGAGCTGATCCTGCGCCCCCTGATCCAGCAACTGTTAGAAACCGGCAAGATCACCTGAGCCAAGGAGCTTATGATGCGCGGTGCACTTCTCTCATTCACACTGGCAGCCCTGCTGGGCGGTTGCAGCACAGGCCCCGCCGCCCCCACGGTCGAGACGGGCACCATGGTGGTCCGTCCGGCAGAAAACTGGGCCTACGGGGCGACGCCACGCTATGCGCTGGCGGAGCAGTTCCAGTACGCAGGCAACAGCGCCGCGCCCTGGCTGGAGCCGGTGCAGCAGGCCGTCACCCAGGCGCTCGATGGCAAGGGCTGGCGCAGCGTGCCCCTCGATGAGGCCGACGTCTGGGTCGCCATCGGGGTAGCGGGCAGCCAGGACATGAGCGATGGGGAGATATTCTCCCGCATCGGCATGACCCCTGGCCTCAATGCCGCCGCCGATGCCCGCAAGGGCACCCTGGCCATACTGCTGATCGACAGGCGCACCCAGCAAAGCGTCTGGAGCAGCGCCATCCAGCTCGCCAGCGACGTGCCCGTCGCCGAGGACGAGCGCAGCCAGCTGAGCCAGCAGCTCGCCGCTCAACTCCTGGACTCCCTGCCCGCTCAATGAGCGCCCCATAACACAACGGCCTGCTTCAAGCAGGCCGTTGTGGATACACGCCGTTGCACGGCATGACGATTACTTCAGTTCGCAGGTCAGCAGAGTCACGCCGTTCTTGACCAGAGTGGCCTGTTTTTCCTGGTGGGAGAAGGTGGTCACCCCATCGGAATAGCTGGCGGTCTCTTTGGGTGACTCGATGCGACCCAGCTTGTGATAGACCCCGGCATAAGGGAACTGCACCATGTCGGCCTGGGCATCATAGGTGATGGCCAACAACTCTTCCCCGCACTGATACTGGCTGTATTGATACTGGGTGGGCTGCGGCATGCTGCAGGCAGCCAGCCCGAACAGGGGAAGCAACATCATTATCTTTTTCATCGCACTTTCCTTATGTCATGGCGTTATCGACGGGACAAACTACAACTATCAAGCTTCAACGATTTGATAACTATGGGTAATTTCTACCGCTTTTTCCAACATCAGGGAAACGGAACAATACTTCTCCATCGACAAGTCGACCGCGCGGGCAACCTGTTTCTCGGCCAGCCCCTTGCCGGTCACGACGAACTTGAGGTGGATCTTCTCGAACACCCGGGGCACTGAGTCAGCACGGGCCCCTTCCAGCTCCACATGACAGGCGGTCACGCTCTGGCGCGCCTTCTCCAGAATGGAGACCACATCGATGGAGCTGCAGCCACCGACAGCCAGCAGGATCATCTCCATCGGGCTGGCACCTTCGCCCGGGTTGGCGCCGTCCAGCGTCACCTGATGACCGGACTCGCTCTCGCCCACAAACTTCATGCCTTCCACCCAGCTGACCTTGGCTTTCATCTCACATTTCCTCTCAATGACGACGGTTCTGACGCCCATAGCATACCTCAAGCAGGGGTCGAGTGGCACATGCCCCGTCACGTTGCGCCACTCCCGGTTTCATGACCGCCGAGTCCCGGCGCCGCGACTTGTTCCGAAACCGCGGCAGACCCTGAAGGAAATAGATCGAAATCAACATATCTCCCCCCCTTCTTGCCTAGAATGGCCCGGACGGCGCAGCAGATCGATGCACACAGATGGACACCAAAGTCCCAAAGCCTTGTCAGCACAGACAAAGGCTCTTATTCTACTGCGACCAAAGACTAAGGAATGGCAAGCTTGGCAACTTGCCTGGACGCACAGTCCATAAAAATGACACTACAGAGGAAGTCTCATGATCATTGGCAAACCGCAAAGCGATCCCACCCTCGAGTGGTTCTTGTCGCATTGCCACATTCATAAGTATCCCGCCAAGAGCACCCTTATTCACGCCGGTGAAAAAGCGGAAACCCTCTACTACATCGTCAAGGGTACAGTCGCCGTCCTGATCAAGGATGACGAGGGCAAGGAGATGATCCTCTCCTACCTGAATCAGGGGGATTTCCTGGGCGAGATGGGGATGTTCGAAGAGAACGAGAATCCGGAGCGTTCCGCCTGGGTACGTGCCAAAGGCGCCTGTGAAGTCGCCGAGATCTCCTACAAGAAGTTCCGCCAGCTGATCCAGGTCAACCCGGACATCCTGTTGCGCCTCTCCGGCCAGATGGCCAAGCGCCTGCAGCACACCAGCCAGAAGGTCGGCAACCTCGCCTTCCTGGACGTGACCGGCCGGATTGCCCAGACCCTGCTGAACCTGGCCAAGCAGCCGGACGCCATGACCCACCCGGATGGCATGCAGATCAAGATCACCCGCCAGGAGATAGGCCAGATCGTCGGCTGCTCTCGCGAAACCGTCGGCCGCATCCTCAAGATGCTGGAAGAGCAGGAGCTCATCTCGGCCCACGGCAAGACCATAGTGGTGTTTGGCACCCGCTGACCGGGTTCCCCGACGGCTCAGCACAGGGCCGTTGGATAAAAAAGGCTGCCACGGCAGCCTTTTCTGATCTCCTCCCCTATAATCCCGCACGCCCTTCCCCGGCTTCAACCAAGCGAGTGTGTATGCAACTTCAATGTCCCCTGTGCCGCAGCCCCCTGCATCTTCATGAAGCCTCCCGCGGGGTCTATTGCGACAACAAGCACCATTTCGATCCGGCCCCGGAAGGTTATCTGGATCTCATCCCGGGCAAGAAGGATCCCAAGGACAGCGACAGCCGTACCCTGCTGCGCGCCAAGCGCCGCTTCCTGGAGCAGGGACACCAGCTGCCTCTGGTGGAGGCCATGGCGACCCTGCTGGCTCCGCTCGGCGAGCGCGAACTGATCCATCTCGGCTGTGGTGAGGGGTACTACTGCCGCGCCCTGGCAGAGCGCCTGCCGGGCTGGCAATTTGGCGGCCTCGATCTGGCCAAGAACGCCATCTTCGCCGCCAACAAGGCGCAACCCGACGGCCATTTCGTCATTGCCGATCCGGCCAAGGCGCCGCTGCTGGCCGGCTCAGCCCAGGTGCTGCTGGTCAACGACCTCAAGATCAAGACAGAGCTGCTGGTCAGCCTGTTGACCCCGGGCGGCTACCTGCTTCACCTGCAACCCGGCCCGCGCCACCAGTGGCAGCTGAGGGTCAGCCTCAACCCGGTGAGCATGGAGCACCCCCTCAGCTGGCCAGCCCTGGCCGGGCTAGTCCCCGTTGAGCGGCAACGCTGCCAGTTCTCCATGACCATGGATCAGAGTCTGCGCGCCCATGTGCTGGAAACCAGCCGCCTCGGCTGGCGTGCTGGCGGTGAACAGCGTCACGCCTTCACCCAGCAGGGGCCGGACGAGCTTGAACAGGATCTGCTGCTGAGCCTGTGGCAAAAACCGCTCTGAATCCCATGAAAAAAGGCCCGTACGGGCCTTTTTTTATTTGGCGTCTCAGCCAGTGGCAATGCGTTCTCTCACGGCAATGAAGGAGCGACCCCCTTACTCGAGCGGGCGCCCGTTGACGGTGAAGGAGAGATCCACTTCCGGCGCCGATATGGACCTCTGATCCAGGGTCCCGGCGGCGCAGATCACGGCGGCGCCCCGTGGCTCGCTGGCCGTGGGCACATTGACATGGAACTTGTTCATCAGGTTGGCATTTAGCCGGTGATTGGCCAGCCGGAAGTGCAGCAAGCCCTCCCGGGTCTCCACCTGCAGCTGGCAATCTCCCGCCCCGATCCGCTCGCCGTCATCCCCATAGCTGAAGCCGTAAGCGCCATGCAGGGCCGGATAGAGGTAGCTCGGCAAGAGCCCGCGAGGATCGTAGTAGCCCACCAGGGTCGTCACCGGCACCCCGAATGCCTGTGGCTTACGCGATACCCGTGCATCCGCCACCGGCCCTTCGTTCCAGCGGCTGCCGTCCGAGGTGTAGCTCTTCTTGAAACCGCGGGAGAGGGTGATCTGCTGACCGTTGATGAAGAGGATGCTGTTGTAGCCGGCACCGTGCTCCAGGGTCAGGATACGCCCCGCATTCCCGGCAGCAGCAGGGGGCACCTGGATGTTGCGCGTCCAGTTGCCGTCCCACATGGCTACCTTGACCAGATCATACTCCGCCAGCAGGGCCGCCAGCTTCACCTCGCTCAGATCCTTGATAGGTGCGCTGATCTGCTCCAGCTGCTCGACCCTGTGCTGATAGGGCACCATGGTGGCGGTGGCAGCATCCCACTTGCGAAATCCGGTCGGGGAAGCGGCATCGAACACCGCCTTGCTCTCGAGGAAGCGCTGGATGATGGCGGCCGAATTCGGGGTGTAGAGGGTAAAGCGGTTGAAGCCGGAGAAGGGCGATCCACCCGCCATGGCATCGAAACCGAACGAGTGCCCCTCGAAAGGCGGCTGGCACTGACCGTCGAGGCAGGCGCTCTGGCCGCTGCGGGTGACGCCGAAGTTGGGAATGAAGCGATTGCGATCCCCATCCCAGCCCCAGCTCGAATTGACTGCCTCGGCGCTGCGGTGCACCGAGCCCTGGAAGCCGCCGACATAGTGGCCTAGGCCATAGTTGTGGCCCACCTCATGGCTGAATTCGTTGCCCAGAGAGGCGTCGAGCGTGACTATGCCGCCTCCGCCCGAACCACCGTGCACCTGCACGCCGTTGGCGTACTTGCCACGGCTGTTATGGGCCGCCAGCTGGGCCACCACATAGGGATGGCTGCTCTCCCCCTCGCCGGCGGTGCTGTTGATGCCGTAGTTCGCATTGTCTATCCCGTGGGAGATCAGCTCCTTGCCGATGCGCTGGCGCATGGTGCCCTCGTGCCAACCGCCCTGGCCGGGATCGAAGTCGGTGAGCAGGGTGCCATTTGGCAGCATCACCTCCGGCAGCGACAGGGGAGCATACTGGCTGACAATCAGCCGGCTGGTCGGCACCGTCTGGAAGTACTCGCGATGGGCTTCGGGATCCCTGGCGAAGGCAAACTGATCTCGGGGAGTAGTCAGCATGCCAAGGTCTATGGTGTGGATGAGCAGCTCGCTCGGGGCACCGACCTGCAAGTCCGTCAGCTCACCGCTGAGCCCGCCCTGGCTGAGTTGCAAGCTGATACCTGGCCGGATCCAGTCCGCTGGCAGCACGACGCTCCAGGTGTCGGTCGCATAGCGGATGCCGTTGTTCTCGAGCTCCCCGTCACGGATCCACTGACCGCCCGCGAACTTGAATTGCAGCGTCTGACCGCGGGAGAGGGTCACCTGGCGGCCGCTGTAGCGCACCGTCGAGGTGTAACCGGCATTGGAACTTGCACGCACCATCTTTCCTTCCAGGGCGGCCCCCTCTGGCAGATAGATATCCCTGACCCATCGGCCATCTGCGGTCTTCACCTCCACTAGGGCATGCTGCCCCAGGCGATCCTGCAGCAAGGTCGCAGTGGCATCACCCAGCCGGGCCAGCTCGGCACTGCTGCTGATGACATTGGTGGTCCCCACCGCCGGGGTGAAGTCGACCCCCTCTTCCGGCGAACCATCGAGGTAATAGGCCGTCTTCGGCAACTGCTCGGGCGGGTTGAGGTTGAGCGTCCCTAGGGTCTGTCCGGCGCCATCTCGCGCCGTCACCGTCATAGGCACACCGGTCTCGGCTTGCAAGGGCCTGACCAGCAGCAGGCTCTTGCGCAAGGCGGTCAGCCTGGGCTGGCTGTCCCCTTCGGCGGCATGGGCCGGCAGGATCTGGCTCTGGGCGAATTGAACCTGCGCTGCCAAGGATCCTTGCAGATCGTTGGTCGGTGGCTGGGTATTGAAGGGCAAGGTGGTGGGAGCCTGAACGGCAGCCAACAGAGGGCCGCTCGCCAGGGCGGCCATGATGAGGCTGGCTAACTGTGTTTTTTTCATTGTTATGGTTCTCATTGTGATGGGCATGTCCACATGCCCTGTTGCAGGAAGCGTGACAGCATGGACGCCGGCTGCCGGGTCCTGCACCCGGCGAATTCGGTTCAGCTTGCCCTGCGGCGCCATGACCGCAGACTGACACCGGCGTGGATAAAGGAGTGGGGCCCAGGTCCCACTCCCGCAGACAATCAGTGACAGGTGGCAACCCCCTGATCGGCCCAGACGTCGGCCGTACTGGGCTCGTTGCCCTTGGTCCAGTAGCGGGCCTGCCACTTGCGACCCTTGTGGTTGGCAAGCTCACCGGTGCTATAGGCCACAGCGGCATGCCAGCCAAGCTGCACCTGGCTCACCAGCTTCCACTGATCGGCGCTCTGGCTTGGCTCGTTGCCCCGGGTCCAGTACTTGGCCTGCCACACCAGTTGCTTGTGGCTCACCTTGTCATTGGTGTTATAGACGGTGCCGGCGCTCCAGGCTGGCCAGTAGGCCGCATCCGGATCGCTTGTCTCGCAGCCGCCACCCGAGCTGAGCGGCCTGACGGTCAGACGGGTGCCGGCGCTGGCGTCCAGCGCCCCGTCGGTCACCATCAGGGTCAGGTCATAGAGGGTGTCGCTGGCGACGTTCGGGCCTGTCACCACCAGGGTCTTGCTGTTCTGGCCGCTGGCACTGAGACCGGCCGGTACAGTCCATTGGTAGCTGAGTGCATCCCCATCGGGATCTGTGGCGCTGGCGGTGACGCTCACCTGCTTGCCCGCCTGTACCGAGGCGGGAGCCAGTGCCGCCAGCACGGGTGGCTGGTTGGGCGGTGGTGCCTGGTGGGTCACCACCATGCTGTCCACACCTGCCTGCCCCTGCTCATCGGTGACGGTCAGCTCGAACGCCAGCTGGGTATCTTGAGAGACTGTGCCCAGACTCAGCCTGGCTCGTGCCTGCTCCGCATCCCTCAGGGAGGCCTGCGGACCGCCGACCTGGCGCCATTGATAACGCAGGGCACCGTTCTCCGGATCCCGGGAAGCGGAGCCGTCGAGCACCAGCTCGGCTGGTCCCCTGGCACTGAGATCACTGCCCGCATTGACCAGGGGGGGCTGATTGACGGCGGGTGGCGGCAGCTCTGGCTCGGCATTCACCTCGCTCACACCGGCATCTCCGGCCGCGATTCTGGCCTCGATGGTGTGGTGCATGGTGCGCCACTGGTCAGCGAAGAAGACCCCCTCGGCTCGACCCGCCGTCATAATGTTGCTGGCCCGGTAAGGCTCCTCATCCCCTGTGTGCCACAGCCCCAGATTGTGACCCAGCTCATGGGTCAAGGTCAGCGACTGCCCATGGACGGTGAGGTTGCCGGGACAGGCGTATCGATAACCGACGCGCGGCGCACCGTCGGTGGCCCCCATACCGATGGAGGAAGCACTCCCCATGTAACTGCACGCCTTGGCGTCATTCTTGTAGCCGCGCAGTACATAGAGGTTGGAGAAGACCTGATCCGCATTCGGGATCCAGCCCTCATTCAACGGAGCCTCAATCTCCGAGCGATCGGGTTCGTTAGCCTGACCATTGCCATTCTTGTCCCATTCGTGCACCAGCACGCCGTGATCCACCCAGTTGACCCGAATGTTGTAGGGGGCCAGGCGGCGGCTCATGTCCGCCATTATGATGTCACCGTCGTCCCACAGGTGGCTCTTGCGCTCACCAGGGAAGGCGATGTAGCTATAGGAGAGGCTGATCGCCTTGGGGGAGGTGATAAACAGCCGCACCTGCTCCACCAGCCGACCGTCTGCCAGGATCTCGAGCCAGGTCTCTCCTTCTGTCAGCCCCTGCAGTTGCAGCCGATCCTGGATCTCGCCCTGCACCAGTTGCAGGCTCGCCAGCGCGGGGTTGGCGATGCGATAGCTCAGCGCGACCTGCTGGTTCGGCACCTTGCCGATCAGCAGCGCCTCCGGCACGCCCTGGCTGCTGAGCAGCTTCTGCTTCATGGCTGAGTCTAAGCCCGGGTCGAAAGCCAGCTTGTTGGCTGGATCGGGCAACACCTGGGCATAGGGGTTCGCCTCATGCACCTGCCGCCCCTCAGCCGTCAGCCAGAGCTCCCCCTCCTCGTTGGCACGAAAGCCCTGTTCGCTCGGACCGGAAACATAGGTCAGACGGAACTCATAGTCTTGATCCGCCCGCAGCTTGATGGGGGCGGTCGGGGTCAACACCTTGCCCGAGCCGAGCAAAACGCTGCCCTCGTAGGCGGGTTCGCCGCTCTCCTTGTCGGTGAGGCGCAGGCTGAACTGGCGATTGTTGCCGCCCCAGAGCCCCTCCTGCACCCTGAACAGGGTGATCTCCAGTTCATCCCCGCTCAGGGGGTGCTCGGTTGAGGTGATACGGATCGTTCGGCTCAGGCTCTGACCGGGACGCTGTTTCAGCAGGCCATTGCCGACAGGGGCCTCCTGCCAGAGGGTGCTCAGCGGTTGAATCAGACTCGGCACGGCCACGGCGGGATCATAGACGGTGACGGGCAACGAGAAGGTCGTGGTGCGAAAACCCCACCCCATATAGCCCACCCCTTTGGGTAAACCATTATCGCTAACCTCGAACTTCGCCAGATAGCTGCCGACCTGCTGGGTGTTCACGCTGCCTACCTGTTTGATACGGCCGCTGAGATCCCCGTCGTTCTCGTCCCAGGCCGTCATCTGGGGGGCGAAGGTCGCTCCGAGCGGCAGTTGCAGGGCGAAGTTGTTGACCCAGGCCTGCTGGTTGTAGAGGCGTGGCGGCGTCTGATCCTTGCGCCACTCCCCGGTGACGGTGTTGTACTCTGCCATGGCACCGGTACCCACGGCCAGCAGGGCGAGCATGCCCCCCTGCACCGCCAGATATCCCTTGTTCTTCTTCATCTGCATCCCTTGATTTCCCTATTATTGGCGCCTGCCAAGGTGGCAAGCTCGTCGTTGTTATTGCGTTGACATGAGCACAGGATTCAATCCCCTCCTCTGCCGCCATTGGCGGCGATCACCTTGACCGGGGGGGTGAGCGGACAGGTTGAGCTCGGTGATGATGAACCGGGTCTCACCCCAGCCGAGGTCGGATTTGTCGGGAGAGGCGACATAAAGGAAGGAGGCGCCAACCAAGGTGGTCGGCAACACAGAGGGGTGGACTTTGCATGGCGAATAATCCTTTTCGTTATTAGTCAATACGATAAGGACAAGGCAACCAGCAGATGGGCAGGGTCTTCCCTTGGCAGAAGATCGATACGACCTGTGGCGGCCCCGCTGTCCTAGATCATGGATCCTTAGACCGGAAGCTTTGCGTCCCGGCCTTTCAACCGGTTTGCCCTTATACACAAATTAATCAGTAGTGCGTCGCGATTATTCTCCATAGGCGCAGTCACTGCAAATGGCAGAGCGGGATCTTGACTGGGTGTTCTATCAAGAAATGCCCCTGAAGGCAGGGTTAAGCTCGGCGTGAGAGCGGATGTCAACCATCCAACTCACTCTCTTGAAAGCGATTTCAAGATGAAAATATTTTTTCAACTTTAGGGGGGTGATTAATTTCTTAGAAAAGGCTGACGCTGATGGCCATGGCTGGCGGTTGATCCGCCCCGAGCTGAGGTCAGCCCGCCAAGCGCCACAGGAGAAAGGAATGGGGCCAAGGCCCCATTCCCTATGACCATCAGTTGCAGCTGGCAGCCCCCTGATCTACCCAGACGGCGGCCTTGCCGGGCTCATCGCCCTTGGTCCAGTACTGGGCCTTCCACTTGCGTCCGTTGTGGTTGGTGAGATCCCCGGCGTTGTAGGCCACAGCGGCATTCCAGCCGAGCTGCACCTGGCTCACCAGCTTCCACTGATCGGCGCTCTGGCTTGGCTCGTTGCCCTGGGTCCAGTACTTGGCCTGCCACACCAGTTGCTGGTGGCTCACCTTGTCATTGGTGTTGTAGACGGTGCCGGCACTCCAGGCCGGCCAGTTGGCCGCATCCGGATCGGTTGCCTCGCAGCCGCCACCTGTACTGGCTGGCTTGACGGTCAGGCGGGTGCCGGTGCTGGCGTCCAGTGCCCCGTCTGTCACCATCAGGGTCAGGTCATAGACAGTGTCGCTGGTGACGCTCGGGCCTGTGACCACCAGGGTGGCGCTGTCCTGGCCGGTGGCGGTGAGACCCGCTGGCAGGCTCCACTGGTAGCTCAGGGCATCACCGTTCGGATCGGACGCCGTGGCCTTGATGGTCACCTGCTTGCCGGACTCGACGGTCGCACTGGCCGGTACGCTGACCACCGGGGGCAGATTCGGCTGCGGCGCCTTGTTGGTCACCACCACCTGATCCTTGGCCGAGAGCCCTTGATCGTCGGTCACTGTCAGCTCGAACACCAGATTGACGTCGGCACTGACGGCGTCCAGCACTACCCGGGCCTTGGCCTGGGTGGCATCGAGCAAGCCAGCCTGCGGACCCGAGACCTGCTTCCAGCTGTAGGTCAGCACGCCGCTTTCCGGATCGTGGGAGGCGGCACCGTTGAGGATCACCTCGGCCGGGCCTGTGACGCTCAGATCGCTGCCGGCATTGGCCACCGGCGGCTTGTTGACCGGCGGCAGTGTCCCCTCGCCGTGGCCCAGCCCCTCGTGCATGGCGTTGAGGATGTCGCCGTTGTCCGCATCTATCTCCCAGGCGAACAGGCCGCCGAGCTGGTTCGCCAGCACGTACTGCCCCTTGGCCTTGACCGAGCGATCGTTGTCGAAGCTGATGAGATCGCCGCTGCTGGCCTTGAACACATAAGGGGCCTCGGCCGACTCGTCATAGCCCTGCTCCCAGCCTGCCCCCATGCGGTTGTTGACGATGTCGCGGTAATCCACCACGCCGTTTTCCCAGGTGCCGGTCACAGGTCCGGTGGCGGTACCTGTGAAGGGATTGCCGGCCTGGTAGTTCTTCACTCCGGTCCAGCCACGGCCATACATGGCCGCCCCCACCACTATCTTGCCCGGTGTCACCCCCTGACCCAGCAGCGCCTTGACGCCCTTGTCGGTGGTGTACTTGGTAGCCGGATCCCAGCTGGAAGCGAAGAGGTTGGTTTGGTGGGCCAGATTCGTCAGGTCGAAGGCGCCGCTGAAGTCGTAGCTCATCAGGAAGATGTGGTCCATGTACTGCTGGGCCGCCTGATAATCGACCTTGGCAATCTTGTCACCGCCGGCGCTGATGGCCGAAGTGAGCTCATACTGGCGGCCGGTCTCGGCTTCCAGCTCGTCGAGCATGGCCCGCAGCTCCTTCATCAGCACCACATAGGTGGCGCCATCGCTCGGGCCGCCCAGGCTGGGGTTGGCCCCCTGACCGCCTGGGAACTCCCAGTCGATGTCCACCCCGTCGAAGAATTTCCAGGTCTGCAGAAACTCTTTGACCGAGGCGACGAAGGTGTCGCGCTTGGTCTTGTCCCCCAGGAAGTAGAAGGGATCGGAGAGGGTCCATCCCCCGACCGACGGCAGGATCTTGAGGTCTGGATGGGCTTGCTTGAGGGCCATCAGGTTGCCGAAGTTGCCCTTGTAGGGTTCATCCCAGGCGCTGAGGTTGCCCTGGGACATCTGAACAGCCGCCCAGGGATCGTGGATGGAGACCTTGAAGTCCTCACGACCGGCACAGGAGCGCTGAAGCGCCTCGAAGCTGCCGGAGATCTCTTTGAGGCTGTCGTTGATGCCGTTGCCGCCGCAGATGGGGGTGAAGCCGTAGAGGATATGGGTCAGGTTCTGGGCCGGGATCTTGTCCACTGTGAACTTGCGTCCATAGACGCCCCACTCCACGTAATAGGCCCCCACCACCTTGCCGGACTTGTTGGCATAGGGCTTGTTGTTCTCCTTGAGGGGCGCATTGAGCGGTGCCAGGTGGCTGCCGTCGGTATCGGCGACCATCAGCTCCTTCTTGTCGGAGAGGGTGCAGCCATCGGCGTTGCACAGGGCGACCTGCATCTGGTAGCGGCCCCCCTTGGTCACCTTGAAGTTGGCGGTGCCCGCGGCGGAAGCCGGGCCTGACCATACCTCCTGGCCATCGAGCAGCACCTTGGCGGTCTGGCCGACATCACCGGACCAGAGATTCCAGGTCACGCTGACGGGGGCGCCATCCTTGTGGACTGTCACCAGCTGGTTGTAGGCAGAGGCAGCCTGATTGACTTCGACGATGGCGAACTTGGTGGGGCCCGAACCTATGGTGGGTTTGCCCGGGGCAGC
This sequence comes from Aeromonas sp. R4-3, assembly GCF_040908275.1. NCBI lineage: Bacteria > Pseudomonadati > Pseudomonadota > Gammaproteobacteria > Aeromonadales > Aeromonadaceae > Aeromonas > Aeromonas sp. R4-3. The sequence goes on along the minus strand of NZ_JBFODK010000032.1, from coordinate 62,005 downwards.
GGCGAAGGCGGAGGTAGCGCAGAGTCCCCCGACCAGGAGCGCCAGTAGGGAAAGTTTTGGACTTAACATATTTGAACTTCCTTATTTCGTTATTGGAATTAACAACGAAAAAGGCAACGCAACCTGCCAGGTAACGCAGACATCATCGCCACCATGGCTTGGCCCATGGACGATACAACCTGTGGTGACCCCGCTATCCTAGGTACTTTGACCCTTAGACCGGAGGCTTTGCGTCCCGGACTTTCGTCCGGTTTGCCTTTTTGCACAACTTGATTTGCGACAAAAATAATCGCCGAATGACTATAGATGAGCCTTCGGGCACCACCACCTGGCAGAAATGACATCGATGGATGGCGATTCATACAAGTTGCCGCCATGTTGCACGAATGCGGTGACATTGGTGGCGATACACCGCTTAAAACCCAGATCCACCATCTGCATTCCACGTACTGGTTCTGTGAACTGCCTCACTCTATTGGCAGCAGCAGGCTGTTCATCAATGCCCGCAGCTTGAGGGGTTTGACCGGCTTGCTGACGTAGCCAAAGCCGTGCTCGCGGATCTGGGTCTGCAGCTCGCTCTTGCGATCCGCGCTGATGATGATGCCGCCGATGCCGTTGCCATGGGCCAGCCGGATCATGTGCAGCGCCTGCAGCCCCGTCTTGCCGTCATCCAGGTGGTAGTCGGAGAGCACCAGCCGGGGCAGGAAACCAGCCCCTATGATCTCCTCTGCCTGCTCCAGGCTCTGGGCGCAGCGCACCTCGCAGCCCCAGCGTCCCAGCAGGGAGGCCATGGCGATGAGGATCTCCTCCTCGTTGTCGATACAGAGGATCCTGATCCCTTCCAGCTGGCTGTCCCGCACGGCGGGCGCCGCCACCGGACTCGGCATCACGGGCCGGGTCGCGAGGTTGAGGGTGATGGCAAACACTGAACCCGCCCCGGGCCAGCTGCGCAGGGAGAGCTGGTGACCCAGCACCTGGGAGATGCCGCGGGCGATGGCGAGCCCGAGGCCAAGCCCCTGCTCCCTGGCGGTGCGGGAGTGATCGAGGCGGGAGAACTCGTCAAAGATCGCCTCCTGCTTGTCCAGCGGTATGCCGGGGCCATTGTCCCACACCTCGATACGCACCTTGTCCCCCAGTCGGCGGCAGCCGAGCAGCACCCGGCCGGCCGGGTTGTAGCGAAACGCATTGGTGAGGAAGTTCTGCAACACCCGGCGCAGCAGGCGCACGTCGCTGTAAACGGCGAGGCGGCTCTCCACCACGGAGAACTGGATCTCCCCCGCCTGGGCCAGCACCCCGAATTCCGCCTTGAGGTTGCCCAGCACGTCGCTCAGGGCGAAGTCGAGCTTCCTGGCCTTGAACTTGCCCGCCTCGAGCCGCGAGATGTCCAGCAGATCCGTGATGAGATCCTCGGTCGCCCCCAGGGCATCGTCGATGTGGCGGGCGATGCGGACCTGCTCCGCTCGCTGTTCCTCCCCTTGCCCTCCCCCCTGCGGCAGCATCTCCAGCAGGGAGGAGGTAAACAGCTTGGCCGCGTTGAGCGGCTGGGTCAGATCGTGGCTCACCGCCGCCAGGAAGCGGCTCTTGGAGTGGTTAGCCCGCTCCACCTGCTGATTCACCAGCAGCAGCTGGCGGTTGAGCTCGGAGAGTTCGTGGGTACGCTCGGCCACCCGCGCCTCCAGGTGCTCGTTGGCTTCGCGCAGCACCCGCTCCGCCGCCCGGAAGGGGGTGATGTCGGTGAAGGTCATCACGAAGCCCCCCGCCGGCATGGGATTGCCCTGCATCTCGATCACCCGGCCATCCGGCCGCTCCCGCGCCGAGACATGGGGGCTGCCCCGCTTCATGAAGGCGACCCGGCGCGCCACCTGGGCCTCTATGTCTCCCGGTCCGCAGAGCCCCTGCTCGGCGTTGTAGCGGATGATCTCCTCTATGGAGCGCCCCACCTGGATGAGCCCGTGCGGATAGTGGAACAGCTCTATGTAGCGCCGGTTCCAGGCCACCAGCTTGAGCTCCCTGTCCACCACCGAGATCCCCTGCCCCATGTGCTCTATGGCCCCCTGCAGCAGGCCGCGGTTGAAGCGGAACACGTCCGAGGCCTCGTCCACTATGGTGGCTATCTCCTCGAGCTGCATGTTGCGCCCCTGCAGGGCAGAGGCCAGCACCAGCCGGGCGGACGAGGTGCCAAACACCCCGGCCAGCAACCGCTCAGTGTGGGCAATCAGATCGGCCGACGCCTGCATCTGGGGCGCAAGGGTGCCGCCGTGCTCGCCGGCGAAGCGGCCGAAGGCACGCTTGACCCGGCTCGAGCCGACGAAGCGGGCCGCCAGCATCTCCAGCTCCTTGACCGAGACCCGCGCCTGGTAGAGCGCCGTGGTGTCCCGGCTCGGCTTGCCGACGAAGTTGGCGGCCTGCAACCGCTCGCTCACCGCCGCCCGTGACAGCAAGGAGCCCGCCACGTAGCCGAGCAGATTGAGCAACAGGCTCAGGAAGATGCACCAGGCCCCCAGGCTCAGCTCCCGGAATGCGGGCCAGTCAGGGGGCGCCAGCAGCGCCTCCAGGGGCGAGCCCGCCAGCAGGCCGCTTTCAGCCAGCAGGGTGAGGAACCAGAGGCTGACCCCCAGCGCCAGCCCGAGGTAGACCCCCTTGCGATTGCCGTGCCGCCAGTAGAGGCCGAGCAGCAGGGCAGGCGCGAACTGGGCCACGGCGCCGAACGACAGGTAGCCGATACGCGACAGGCTGGTGAGGTCCCCGAGCCAGAGATAGAGCACCCAGGCCGCCAGCAGGATCAGCAAAATGGCGCCCCGGCGCACCTGCAGCAGCAGCCGCATCAGGCGCTCATCCCGCCCCTGCTGCCAGAAACGGCGCAGCAGCACGGGCAGCACCAGATCGTTGCTGACCATGATGGCCAGGGCGATGGTGCAGACGATCACCATGCCGGTGGCCGCCGAGGTGCCGCCGAGAAACGCCAGCATCGCCATGCCGTCGAAGCCGAGCGACATGGGCAGGCTGATCACATAGGTATCCGAGGCCATGTCGGCCCCCACCCACTGCTTGCCCGCCAGCGCCAGCGGCCAGATGAAGAGCCCCATCAGGAACAGGTAGAGCGGAAACAGCCAGCGCGCCCAGTGCAGATCCTGGCCCTGATTGTTCTCCACCACAGTCACGTGGAACTGGCGCGGCAGGCAGATGACGGCGCACATGGCCACCAGGGTATAGATGGCGAGCTCCAGCAGGCTGCCCGGCGACACCGCCACCACCGCATCGAGAAAGTCGGTGGCCACCAGGGTGCGGGCCTCGCTCGGCCTGGCGATGATGAGCCAGAGCGCGAAGCCCCCCACCGCCATGAAGGCGAGCAGCTTGACCACGGATTCAAAGGCGATGGCCACCACCATGCCGCGATGGTGCTCGGTGGCATCCAGGTTGCGGGTGCCGAACAGTATGCTGAACAGCGCCAGCAACAGGGCGACGCCGAGAGCCAGCTCGGCCGTGTTGCCCGTGGGCCCCGCCGGCACCGAGTTGGCCATCAGCAGATCCAGCCCTGTGACTATGGCCTTGAGCTGCAGCACCAGGTAGGGAAGTATCCCCATGACGGCGATCAGGCTGATCACCATGGCCAGGCGCTGGGACTTGCCATAGCGGGCGGCGATGAAGTCGGCGATGGAGGTGATGTGCTCGCGCTTGGCCACCAGGATGAGGCGGGCCAGCAGGCGCCAGCCGAACAGGAACACCAGCATGGGGCCAAGATAGATGGGCACCGGCGACCAGGGGGATTCGCTGGCCTGGCCGACGGTACCGAAGAAGGTCCAGGAGGTGCAATAGACGGCGAGCGACAGGCTGTAGAGCAGGGGCTGGCCCTTGAGCCGGCGGCGCTTGCTCTTGTCCGCCACGTAGGCAATGAGGAACAGCAAGCCCAGATAGGCGAGCGACAACCCGATCAGCAGCCATCCTTGGTGCATCTACATTCTTCCCTTGTTCAGATGTGTTGAGCGCCACGCCGGCTCAGCGTGCCGGCGGGCAACCGTCATTGGGTGCGCCCGCTCAGGCGGCGGCGCCCTCATGCTCCCCGCGCAGCCGCAGGACGAAGACCGGCAGCACCACCAGCACCATGATGAAGAAGATGCCCCCACCGAGCGGCTCGAACAGCACACCGCAGATCGCCATCAGGGCCGCCACCGTCATGCCAAGGCCCAGCGCCGCATAGAGCGCCTGGGTGGGGATCTGCTGCTCGGCAGGCAGTTGCCGGGTCATGAAGCGCACGGCGCCGAGGTGGCTGATGCAGAAGGTGACCCCGTGCAACAACTGGCCCAGCACCAGCACAGCCAACTCGGTGGAGGCGCCGAGCAACACCCAGCGCACCACGCAGCCGGCGGCTCCCACCAGAAACAGGGTCTGGGCCCCGAAGCGGTGGAAGAAGCGCTTGTCCGCGGCAAACACGGCGATCTCCGCCACCACCCCCAGGGCCCACAGGTAGCCGATCAGGGTGCCGCTGTAGCCCGCCCCCTTCCAGTACATGGCGCTGAAGCCGTAGTAGGCGGCATGACTGCCCTGCAGCAGGGCGGTGATGAGCAGGAAGCGGCGCACCGGCGCCGACTTGAGAGTGACGAGCAGGGAGGCCCGGGCCCGCTCCCCCTTGAGTTCCTGGGGCACCGGCCGCAGCGGCAGCACGCTCAGCGCCAGCATGGCCAGCAGTCCCGCAACCATGGTGTGCAGCACCCAGTCGCTGCCGAAGTTGCTCACCAGGGCGCCGACCAGGGTGGAGGCGACGATAAAGGCGAAGGAGCCGCACAGCCTCACCTTGCCATAGTCGAGGTGGGTCTGCACCACCATGCGAGTGGCGAGCGCCTCCCCCATGGGCATCAGAGTCGGGTAGATGAAGTTCGCCACCAGGGTCAGCAGCACCAGCCACCAGAGGCTGTGGCTGAGGTAGAAGCCCAGAAAGGCCAGCAGGCTCAGCAGGCAGAGCAGCCGGGTGACGGGCAGCAACTGACCGGCCCCCTTGACCCGTCCCATCACCATCAGGTTGCCGGCAAAGCGGATGGCCATGCCGACCCCCAGCAGCAAGCCTATCTGCTCGGCGCTCACCCCTTTGCCCTCGAGCCACAGGGACCAGAACGGCAGATAGGCGCCGTAGACGAAGTAGAAGGCGCCAAAGAACAGGGCTAACCAGGAGAAGGCGGGCATAGGGGCTCGGCAGCGGGACAAGGGGCACAAATGATAACCGATTTTGGCGCGGGGATCCCCAGGGGTAAGAAGAGATAAAAACGATAAATATCAATAAAGTTGAACCTTTGTCACATACCCCTGTCTATTGGTTAACACCGCTTCCTGATGAGTGTTGCAATCCTTACACCCGCCCCTGGCGGGTTTCTTTTTGGAGCCGGTTTGGGCCGCCAGAAACAGAGAAGGGGCCCTGGGGCCCCTTCATCATCGTCATTGGCACATATCAGAAGACGTACTTGACCCTTGCGCTCAGGTTGCGGCCCGGCTCGGTCTGGTTGCTGGTGTCCGTGGTGGCGGAGAGGCCCGTGATGCTCTCGTAGCTGACGTACTCCTTGTCAAACAGGTTGAAGACGCCGACGTTGAGCTGCAGATCCTGCATCGGCTTGAACTGGGCGTAGATATCCACCACGCCCCAGCCGGCGCTCTTGATGTTGTCGTTGCCTCTGGCATCCTTGCCCACCTTGTCCATGTCGTCGGCGAAGCGCAGTGCGGTGTTGATGTTCCAGTTCGGCTGCTCCAGACGCACACCCAGGCTGCCGTTGAACGGGCTCAGGCTGTTGATGTAGTTGCCGTCGCCGTCCTTGCCCTCTATGTAGGCCAGGTTGCCCCAGACGTTCACCAGCTCGTTCAGCCAGTAGTCCGCCTTGACCTCGGCCCCCTTGGTGGTCGCCTTGTCCAGGTTCTGGTACTGATAGATGGCGGTGCGCCCTTCGGTCCCCACGGCCGTCAGCTCGATGAAGTCATCAAACTGGTTGTAGAAGGTCGCCACTTCATAGCTGAAACCGCCACTGCTGCCGCGCACCCCCAGATCGATGCCGTCGCTGCTCTCGGGCTTGAGGTTAGGGTTCGGCTCGATGCGATAGCCGTAGGCCTGATGGTTCAGGGTGGAGAAGGCATTGTCATACATGGGCGCCTTGAAGCCGTGGCTGTACTGGGCGAACAGGTTGGCCGCCTCGTGTGCCTTGAACACCAGCCCCAGCTTGGGCGAGAACTCCCCTTCGGAGATCTTCTGCATGTTCTCGCCGGTGTAGGCGGGATCCTGGTCCGGGGTCATCTTGTAGTAGTCGTAACGGGCGCCCGGGGTCAGCACCCAGCGCTCGCCAAACTTGATCTCGTCAAAGGCCCAGAGCGCGCTGCGCTCGCTGGTGGTGGAGGGGAAGCTCAGCTCGCTGTAACCGACGAAGTCACCCGGAGTGGTCGGCCCCTTGAAGCGGGTACGCTCGTTGTCGGTGTGCTCATACTCGACACCCCAGGCCAGACGCTGGTGGGCGAGCGCCTTGCTGAACTTCACCTGGGCCCCCAGGCTCTCCTGCTCGAAGCCGTTGTGATCCAGGGAGTTCTTGGTCACATAGGGGTTGCCCGGATTGACCGGATACTTGGAGGAGGCGTACTGATCCAGGGTCTGCTTGGTGCGGGTGTAGTAAATCTTGCTGTCCACCCGATCCGCCCAGGGGGCATTCAGGGCGAGGCCGTGATCCAGCACCAGGGAGAGGTTGTCGGTCTCCTTGTCGGTGATCGGCTGATTGAAGACGGAGCCCGCCTTGGTCAGATCGATGGCATCCGGATCCTGCCCCTCGGTGAAGTAGTCGACCGTCAGCTTCAGGAACTGATCATCGGAGAGGTTCCACTTGCTCTTGAGCAGCACCGCCTGGCTGACGATGTCAAACTCGTCCTTGTCGCTGTCGTAGTTCTGGGTCACCCCGCCGTCACGCCAGGTGTAGCGCAACAGGTTCTCGAACTCGCCGGTGCGCAGGGCGCCTGTGATGCCGGCCATCTTCTGGTGGCTGCTGGAGGCATACCCAGTGGTCGCGTCCAGGTAGCTGTCCTTCCCCTTGAGGAAGTCGCCGGCATCCTTGGTGGTGATGGCGATGACGCCCCCCAGGGCATCGGAGCCGTAGGCCGCGGACGCCGGCCCCTTGGCCACTTCCACCTGCTTGATCATGTCGGTGTCGAAGTAGGTCTGGCCCACACCGCCGTTCTTGTAGGCGTCGTTCTGGCGCACCCCGTCCTGCACCACCTTGACCCGGTTCTCGCTCATGCCGCGAATGGTGAAGGTCTGGGCATCCCCCGCCCCGCCCTGGACGCTCACGCCCGGCTCATAACGGAACAGATCGGCGACATTGCTGACGACCTGCTCCTCGATCTGCTCCGAGGTGATGACGGCGATGGGGCCGGAGACGTCTTCCAGCTTCTGCTCCATGCGGGAGCCGCTGACGACCATGACTTCATCCGTTTTCTTGTCTGCGGCGAAAGCAGGGGATACCAGCCCGGCCGCCACGGCGAGGGCAATCAGAGAGGGGGTGTTGTTGTGCGCCACTGCAAAGTCCTTATTGAGAATCATTATCAACCGAACGGCATCTTACCCAGCCCGCGACAAAGATCAATAATAAAGTGAATCATTCTCATTTTCTTTTGCTTCTGAACGGTTTTACACTAGCGCCTCTTTTTTCCTGCTCGCCATGCTGCCATCGTATGGTGCAGTGCCTTTGCCAATCTCTGCCTCTGTGAGTGAGATGCCATGACTCGACGACTCCCCCTGCTCGCCCTGCCCCTGCTGCTGGCCGCCTGCGCCACCCCGCCGCAGAGCCAGCCTCCCCAGACCCTCTATCACTACCAGCTTGGCGAGGGGACGGACGACAGGCCCCTCAGCCTCGCCCAGGCGGTGGACAAGGTCAGGGATGCCGACATAGTGCTGGTGGGCGAGCTCCACAGCCACCCGGCCGTCCACCTGTTGCAGGCAAACCTGCTGGCAGAGCTTGCCGGGATGTCGCGCGCCGATGGCCGGGGGCTGGTGCTCTCCATGGAGCAGTTCACCCGCGCCGATCAACCCGTGCTGGATGCCTACCTGGCCGGGCGCATCGGCGAATCCACGCTGATCCGCGAGGGTCATGCCTGGCCCAACTACCCGAGCGACTACCGCCCCCTGGTGGAATTTGCCAAGGCGCAGCAGCTGACAGTGATCGCCGCCAATGCCCCCAAGCCGCTGGTGAGCTGTGTCGGTCAGGAAGGCCCCGAGTGGCTCGACAAACTGCCCGCCAGCCGCCGCAGCCAACTCGCCCGCGAGCTCACCCTGGGGGAGGATCCCTATCGCCAGAAGTTCATGGCCTCCATGCATCATGGGGATGCGGACGGCAATGCCCGCCGCTTCGCCGCCCAGACCAGCTGGGACGACACCATGGCCGAGAGCATGGTCGATTATCTCAAGCAGCATCCCGGCCGGCGCATCATGCACATCGCCGGCAACTTCCACGTGGAGGGGGGGCTGGGTATCGCGAGCCGTATCGCCAGCCGCAATCCGGCGCTGAAAGTCGCTCTTGTGGTGCCTGAGACTGGCTCCCAGGATGGCAAGGCCGCCCCCGGACGGAGTGCCGACGTGCGGGTGCACATAGCCCCCCTGCCGGAACGCTGGCTAAATGCAGAGGAAATGAAGCAAGATATGGGCGCGCTGCATCAATCCCGCAGCCGTGACTGCAGCCAGTGGCTGCAACCCTAATCTTCCAGGATACGGCGGGTAAAATATGGACGTGTTACTGATCATCGATGTGCAGCAAGGGGTCATGAAAGCGACCCATCACCAACAGCCACAAGTTCTGGCCAACATCAACCGGGCCGCGGCCCATGTCAGACAGCATCATGGCCGGGTCATCTACATCCAGCATGACGACCTGCCAGGGGACGAGCTGGAGCCTGGTACCCCGGGCTGGCAACTTCACCCGGCGGTGCAACCCGCCAAGGGGGACAGCCGGGTGCGCAAGACGGCGTGCGACAGCTTCCTCGAGACCGAGTTGGCCTTCCTGTTGGCCGAGCAGTCCGTCGACCGGCTGATCCTCTGTGGCAGCAACACCGATTTTTGCGTCGATACCACGGTACGCAGTGCCGCGGCTCATGGCTTTGAGGTGCTGGTGTTGAAGGATGGTCACACCACAGCCGATCGTCCCCACCTGAGCGCCGAGAAGATCATCGAGCACCACAACTGGATGTGGCAGCACCTGAGCCTGCCAGAGGGCAGAAGCATAACCCTGCTCACCACGGATCAGCTGCTCGAGGCGGCTCAACCTGCGCTGGCGTGCTAATCTGCCCGCTTTGAAGTGATCACCTGATTGGAGTCTTGCGTGCGTCTATTCTCTGCCGTTGCCCTTGTGCTGTTGTTACCGGCGATCACGGCCTGCTCCGGAATGCCGGGCACCACGCCCGACGGCCCGGCTCCCCTGTTTCATACCAACATCAACGAAGAGGGGAGCAAGCGCTTCACCTTCGAAGCCGCTCCCCTCGACGTCCTGCCGAGTCGGTTGCAGGAGGATGACAGTCGGCTGAGCCGCAACAGCAAGAGCCTGCTAGAGCGCCGCGAGGCCCTGCAGGACGAGCAACTGACCGAGACGCTGGCGGCACGCAACTATTGCCGCACCGGCTACATAGTCCTCAGCCAGACCTCCTGGAAGATCCGGGGGGAGTGCAACGAGACAGCCACCCAGGCCGATCGCGACGCCTTCCCCAACAAGGCCTCCTGGCAGGAGTGATCCCGATTTGGGGGACAGGTAACAAAACGGGCAGCCCAGGCTGCCCGTTTTTCATCTCATGACCTCGATCCTCAGACAGGTGCGTCCGTCTCGCTGGTCAACTCGGCGCCGTTGTCGACGCGCTTGTGCCCCTCCACCAGATGGACGAAGTCCACCAGCTCGTCACCGGAGACCCGGAACGCCTGGCCGAAGCCCTTGACGAACAGCCCCTGCTCGGGCTTGAGGCGAAACAGCACGAAGTCCTTGAGGTTGGAGAGCCCTTTGACGATGTCGCCGAAACGCCCTTCCAACGCCGCTATTGCCTTGCCCCAGCGCTCGTCATCCCGCGCCACCACCTCGGCCACGGCGTCAAAGGTGAGCCGCTTGCGGGCGAACAGTTCGCGGGCGCCGGTCTCGTCCTCGATCAGCATCAGGGAGACCTTGGGCACCTGTTGCAGGTTGCGGGCATGGCGGGCTATCTCGGAGATCAGCACATAGTAGCCATCTTCCTGCAGCACGAAGGGGGCGTAGCTGGCATTGGGGTTGCCTTCGCCATCCACGGTCGCGAGCTGCAGGGTGCGGCAACCGTCACGAAATTCGCGGATCTCCGGTTGCAGACGGTTCTGCAGACGCTCCTGACGTTCACTCATGCTTTCACTTCCTCTTGATACTGGTGGCGCAGGGCCTTGAAACGCTCCACCTGGTCAGGCAGCAGCTGACGCTGCTCGTCACGCCCCAGGTAGATCTTGAAAATGCAGCGGCCACTGTGGCCGAAGAACTGGAAGGAGTGCCCCTCCTTGCCCATGAACAGCTTGCTGACCAAGGCAATGCCGACCACGTTGTCGAGCTTGAGATGACCGTGCATCTCGCCGTCCCGCCCCATCAGGTTGTAGTAGCCGCGGGCCGTCTTGCCCTTGGGGAAGGGGGCCTTCACCTCGAAGATGGAGCCGTCGGACTCCACAATGGTGGTCACCTGACCCCAGCTGGCCAGATCCGCCAGCAGGGCTTCGGCCTGATCGCTCGGCACCAGCGTCATCAGCTCGGCGGGCAGGTGGCGCACCACCTCCCATTCGCTGACGGCCAGCTCGGTGGCAATGCTGGAAGGATGGGCGCTGGGATCTTGTTCCAGCAGCGCATGAATGCGTTGTGCAATGCTCATCGGTTCTCCCTGGATGATCTGGCGATGGTACTCAGTCTCGCGGCGGATACTGTAATAAAGCGGCCCCCTTAACGCAATTGATAATCGCTTTCATTATCAGTGCATTTTTTTCACCGGCTTGATATTCTCGGCGGCAATCCCACTCTCATACACCCTTCGGAGGTTCGCATGGGCCGTCGTTTTGCCCTCGCACTCAGCCTGCTCGGCTGTTCAGCCCTTTCCCTGCCTGCTGTCGCGCAGGAACGTATCGTCAGCATAGGCCCGGCCACCACAGAACTCATTATGGCCCTGGGGGGCGAGCAGAGCCTGATTGCCACCGACGTCAGCAGCCCTGAACCCAAGGGGCTGCCGAGAGTCGGCTACCACCGCGCCCTGGCTGCCGAAGGGATACTGAGTCTGGCCCCGACCCGACTGGTCGGCAGCGACGAGATGGGGCCGCCACCGGCCCTGGAACAGCTGCGCCGAGCTGGCGTCGAGGTGACAGTGCTGCCGACGGCCCCCACCCTGGCCAACCTCAACGAGCGGATCGACGCCCTGGCCGGCTTGCTGGGCAATCAAGCCGCCGGCACCAGGCTGAAAGCCGAGATCGCCGTCCAGAGCGACCAGCTGGCGGCCCAGGCGAAACAGAACAAACCCCTCAAGGTCGCCTTCCTGCTGCTGCACAAGGGCCAGCCCACCAGCATAGCCGGTGGCAATACCACCGCCAGCGCCCTGGTGACCCTGGCCGGCGGCGTCAACCCGGTCGCCCGCTTGCACGACTACAAGCCCGTCTCCACCGAATCCCTGATCGAACTGCAGCCGGATCTGGTGCTGGTGAGCGGCCGTGACTGGCAACAATACCAGAGCGTCGACAGCGTGCTGGCCCAGGTGCCGGCCCTGGCCGCCACGCCGGCAGGCAAGAACAGGGCCATCCACGCCATCGACGGTCACGCCCTGCAAGGGGGTCTCAGCCTGAGATCCTTGCAGCAGGCCAACCAGATAGCCCAGTGGATCAAGCAGGGTTCATGATGCGTCTGCCGCTGCCCTGGCTGCTGGTGCTCACCGGTTGCACGCTCGCCCTGCTGCTGGTCGGCTCCCTCGCCACCGGCCCCATGTCGCTCTCCTTGGCCGAGAGCCTGCAGGCCCTGTTTGCCGGGGCAGAGAGCGGGATAGAGGCACACAAGCTGCTGATAGTGCAGGAAATCCGCCTGCCACGTACCCTGCTGTGCATCGCCGTGGGGGGCATTCTCGGCCTCTGCGGCGCCGTGATGCAGGGGCTGTTTCGCAACCCCTTGGCCGACCCCGGCATCATAGGGGTCTCCGGCGGCGCGGCGCTCGGTGCCGCCCTGGCCATAGTACTGCTGGCCCCCCTCGGCCAGCAGTTGCAGAGCCTGCTCGGCCTCGGTCTGCTACCCCTGCTCGCCTTCCTCGGCGGGGCGCTCACCACCACGCTTGTGTATTTGCTCGGCACCCGTGAGGGGGGCACCTCGGTCACCGTCATGCTGCTGGCGGGCGTCGCCATCACGGCGCTGTCAGGGGCCGTGATAGGGCTGCTCACCTACCTGGCGGACGATCAGATGCTGCGCAACCTGAGCCTGTGGCAGATGGGCTCCCTGGCCGCCGGCAAGCCGGTGGATGTGGGGCTGGCGCTGGCGACCCTGGTCGCCCTGCTGTGGCTCTTCATGCGCGATGCCAATCCCCTCAACGCCCTGTTGCTGGGGGAGGGTGAGGCCCGGCATCTGGGGGTGAATGTGCAATGCCTCAAGCGGCGCCTCATTCTGCTCACCGCCGCCGGCGTCGGCGTCGCGGTGGCAGTGGCCGGCATGATCGGCTTCGTCGGCCTGGTGGTGCCCCACCTGGTGCGGCTGCTGGCTGGCCCCAATCACGTCAGGCTGCTGCCGCTCAGCGCCCTGCTCGGCGCCGCCCTGTTGCTGGGGGCCGACATGCTGGCCCGCACCCTGCTGGCGCCGGCCGAGCTGCCGGTGGGCATCATCACGGCCCTGCTCGGTGCCCCCTTCTTCATCTGGCTCTTGGTCAAGAGTCGCCGGACGCTGTAACAGGAGAACGTCATCTTGCCCGGATCCCCCTCCCCCCTGCTCACTTGCCAAAGCGTCAGCCTCACCCGGGGCAATCGCCTCATCCTGGACAGCCTGGATCTCGACCTGCATGGGGGCAGCCTGACCGCCCTGCTCGGCCCGAACGGGGCGGGCAAGAGCTCGCTGCTCAAGTGCCTGACCGGCGAGCTGACCTATGAGGGCACCATCTCCCTGTTCGGCCGCAAGCGACAAGAGTGGGCCGGCGAGACCCTGGCCCACAGAGTCGGGGTGCTGCCCCAGAGCTCGTCCTTGAGCTTCCCCTTCCTGTGCGAGGAGGTAGTGGCAATGGGGCGGCTGCCCCACTGCGAGCCCGTCAGCCGCCGCGACCAGATAGTGCAGGCCGCCATGACCCATGCCGGGGTCGAGCACCTGGCCGGCCGCCTCTATCCCGGCCTCTCCGGAGGGGAGCGCCAGCGGGTGCAGTTTGCCCGGGTACTGGCCCAGATCTGGCAGGAGCCGTCACCGGGACGGCTGTCGGATCCCGAGCAGCCGCGACTGCTGCTGCTGGACGAGCCCACCTCGGCCCTCGATCTCAAGTACCAGCATCAGCTGCTCACCATGGCCCGCGCCCTGGCCGCCCGCAACACCGCCGTGCTGGTGGTGCTGCACGACCTCAACCTGGCGGCGCGCTACGCCGACCGGCTGGTGATGCTGGAGCAGGGCAGGCTGATGGCGGACGGCTCCCCGGCAGAGGTGCTCACCCCCGAACTGATCGCCCGCCTCTACGATTATCCCGCCCAGGTGATCCATCACCCCGAGACGGGGCAGCCCATGGTGGTGTGAGAGGGTTCGGGATCCTGGATAGCAAAAGAGCGCCCTTGGGCGCTCTGTCTTCAAAGTGAAGGGGGGCTCAGGCGATCTGGTAGCGGCCCGGCTTGTGATTGAGTGTCAACACCAGGTTACAGATGATGGCCGCGACCACGGAGAGCGCCAGCAGCCAGGGGGAAACCACGAAGAAGGAGGCGATGACGATGGCGCAATCCAGCCCCATTTGCAGCTTTCCAGCACGGATGCCGAACTTGTCCTGAATAAACAGCGCCAGGATATTGAAGCCGCCCAGGCTCGCCTTGTGGCGGAACATGATGAGCAGCCCCATGCCGATCAGTGTACCGCCGATCAGGGCCGCATAGACGGGCTCTATCTTGCCTATCTGCAGCACGGCATTGAGGTGATCCGTCATGAAGGAGACGGTCGCCACGGCGGCGAAGGTGTTGAGGGTGAAGCGCGGCCCCATCCTGAGCCAGGCCAGGGCATAGAAGGGCAGGTTCATGGCGAAGAACAGCAGACCGAAGCTCAGGCCAGTGACCTGCTGCAGCAGCAGCGCCAGCCCGGCGGTGCCGCCGGTGAGCAGACCGACCTGATGAAACAGGAAGATGCCGAGGGAAACGAAGCCTGCCGCGGTCAGCAGGGCGAGCACATCCTCATAGAGCGGATGGGCCGAACGGGGGGTGTTGTCCATAACCTTATGTCCAGTAGCGAAGTGAAAAGAGTGTCTGAGGCCCGGTGACGGGCGCGAGCCCCGTGAGTCGGGACTTCGTTATGGTCACAGTGTCCATTTTGAGTGACCCGGATCACAAGTACGGGATCGAATGCGCCGAAATGGTGCGCGTCAGCGCCGCGTTACAACCCTTGCACCAAAATATGTCACGCCCTCCCCCTCTCAAGCTGAAGCCAGCCTGAAGCGCGCCTGAAAAACCCGGGCTATCTCGCTGCCAGCAGGCGGGAATCGTTCTAAAATGAACCCCTTGCCACAGGCTGCGGAGCGACAGCAGATGAGAGTCAGCGTATTCGGAATAGGTTATGTGGGGCTGGTTCAGGCCGCCGTGCTCGCCGAGATGGGCCACAGGGTAACCTGCGTGGACGTGGACGCCGCCAAGGTCGAGCGCCTCGAAGAGGGCATGATCCCCATCTTCGAGCCCGGTCTCGCCCCCCTGGTGCAGGCCAACCATCAAGCCGGTCGCCTGCAATTCACCACAGATGTCGCCCAGGGGGTGGCGTTCGCCGAGCTCATCTTCATCGCGGTCGGCACCCCGCCGGATGAAGACGGCTCGGCCGATCTGCAGCACGTACTGGCGGTGGCCGGCACCATAGGGCGGCTGATGCAGGACGGCAAGGTGGTGGTCAACAAGAGCACAGTGCCGGTCGGCACCGCACACCGGGTGCACCAGCATATCGCAGCCATCCTGCGCGATCGCGGGGTCGACTTGCCCCTCGAGGTGGTCTCCAACCCGGAGTTTCTCAAGGAGGGGGCCGCGGTGGCCGACTGCCTGCGGCCGGATCGCATCATCATAGGCACAGACTCGGCCCACGCCCTCTCCCTGCTCGAAGAGCTCTATGCCCCCTTCAACCGCAATCGGGATCGCATCATACAGATGGATACCCGCAGCGCCGAGCTGACCAAGTACGCCGCCAACGCCATGCTGGCCACCAAGATCTCCTTCATGAACGAGATGGCCACCCTGGCGGAGAAGCTCGGTGCCGACATCGAAGCCGTGCGCAAGGGCATAGGCGCCGACCCGCGCATCGGCCATCACTTCATCTATCCCGGCTGCGGCTATGGCGGCTCCTGCTTCCCCAAGGACGTCAAGGCGCTGATCCACACCGCCAGCCAGATTGGCTGTGATGCCCCTTTGCTCCATGCGGTGGAACGGGTCAACGACGGCCAGAAACACAAGCTCATGGCCCGCCTGCAGCAGCATTTCGGTGCCGATCTCACGGGGCGGACCTTCGCCCTCTGGGGCCTGGCCTTCAAGCCCAATACCGACGACATGCGCGAAGCCCCGAGCCGGGTGCTGATGGAGGCGATCTGGGCCGCCGGTGGCAAGGTGCAGGCGTTCGATCCCGAGGCCATGAGCGAGGCCCAGCGCCTCTATGGCCTGCGGGACGATCTGACCCTGTGCGGTACCCAGGAGGCCGCCCTCAAGGGGGCCGACGCCCTGCTCATCTGCACCGAGTGGCAGCAGTTCCGCGCACCGGACTTCGAGCTGGTGCGGCAGACCCTGAAGCAGGCCGTCATCATCGATGGCCGCAACCTCTATGACCCGGCCCGCCTGCGCCAGCGCGGCTTCACCTACTACGCCATAGGCCGGGGCGACAGCCTGGCCGCGGGGCTGTGCGAGGAGCAACAACAATGAAATATCTGGTCACCGGCGCCGCCGGCTTCATCGGCTTCCATGTGGCGCAGCGGCTCTGCCGCGACGGCCATCAGGTGGTTGGCCTGGACAACCTCAACGACTACTACGAGGTCAGCCTGAAGGAGGCGCGGCTGGCCTTGCTGCTGCCACTGCCCGGTTTTCGCTTCGAGCGGATGGACCTCGCCGATCGCGCAACCATGGCGGCGCTCTTTGCCCGCGAGCGGTTCGATCGGGTGATCCACCTGGGGGCCCAGGCCGGGGTGCGCTATTCGCTGGACAACCCCTTTGCCTACGCCGACAGCAATCTCAACGGCACCCTCACGGTGCTGGAGGGGTGCCGCCATCACGGGGTGCAGCACCTGATCTACGCCTCCTCCAGCTCGGTTTATGGCCTCAACGAGCAGATGCCGTTCAAGACCTCGGACGGGGTGGATCACCCCGTCTCCCTCTATGCCGCGAGCAAGAAGGCCAACGAATTGATGGCCCACTCCTACTCCCACCTCTACGGGTTGCCCACCACGGGCTTGCGCTTCTTCACCGTCTACGGCCCCTGGGGGCGACCGGACATGGCGCTGTTCAAGTTCGTGCGCGCCATCCTGAGCGACGAGCCCATCGACATCTACAACCAGGGCCAGCTCAGCCGGGACTTCACCCATATCGACGACATAGTGGAGGGGGTGATCCGGGTCGCGGACAGGCCCCCGCAAGGAGACCCGAGCTGGCAGGGAGCGGCCGACACCAGCCCGGCCCCCTACCGCCTCTTCAACATCGGCCATGGCAGCCCGGTGCGACTCATGGATTTCGTGGAGGCCATAGAGGCGGCACTCGGCAAGCGAGCCATCCGCAACCTGCTGCCCATGCAGGCCGGGGACGTGCAGGCGACCTGGGCCGACACCCAGGCGCTGTTCGATGCCACCGGCTACAGAGCCGGAGTCGGGCTTGAAGAGGGGGTTGCCAGCTTCGTCGACTGGTACAGGGCCTACTACGGGGTCTGACCCCATCGCCCGAGATGAAAAGGGGCTGCCACTGGCAGCCCCTTTTGCTGGGTCCCGGCCTCAGGGGCCCGTGTTATAGCGGAAGGGTTCGAGCCTCGGGGTCAACCCCTGGCATGCGGGCTTGAGAGCCTCAGCCCCCGCCAGCAGCCAGTCGGTGCGATGGCGGTTGCCGAGGTTTTCCGTCTTCTCGGGCTCGAAACACAGCACCATCAGATCCGCGCTGCCCAGCACATGGCGATTCGGCGCGGCCGCCACCCAGGCCGCCGCCTCGCGAGCCTGCTCCCCATCCCCCAGCAGGTAGGGGTAATGTTGCACTGGTTGCCGAGCGAACAGCAGGTGCTGCTCCTTGAAACCGGCAAGCAGCAGTTCCTCCCCCGCGGGCACCTTCTGCTGTGCCCGCGCCATCACCCCCTGCGGCGTGCGCATGTCGTTGAGGCGCACGCAGATCCAGCAGGAGTAGAGCAGCCAACCCACCGCCAGCGAACAGAGGATGGCGCTGAGCGGCGCCCGGCGCAGCAGCACATTGACCAGCAGCAGCACCGCCCCCAGCACCAGCAGGGGCAGCCAGGGGGCCGGTCCCAGATCCCCCAGCCGGTTCGCCAGCTTGTCGCTGACGGCCAGGGCCCCGGCGGCGCCCACGCAAACGATCCCCAGCAGCCAGCCGAGCCCACCCAGCAGACGCCCGGGCCAGACCCGCGCCAGCAGCGTCCCCATGTAGGGAGCGGTCAGCAGCGCCAGGGCCGGCGTGCCCGGCGTGACATAGACGCCGCGTTTGCCCGGCGACAGGGAGAAGAACAGCACCACCAGCACCAGGTAGCCGAGCAGCAGTATGACGCGCTTGTCCTGCCCCAGCACCGCCTTGCGCCACTCCAGCACCAGCCAGGGCAGCAGCAGGGAGAGGGGCAGCCAGAACGGCGGGATCACTGAGGTGAGGTAGTACCAGAAGGGTTTGACGTGATGCCAGGCGTTCGCATAGCGGGTCACCGTCTGGCGCAGCAGTATGTTGTCTCTATAGGCCTGCAGCACTGGATCCCCGCTCTGGGCCACGGCGCTCAGCATGGGCACCAGCCACAGGCCGATGGCCAGCAGCATGAAGAGCGGCCCCGCCAGCGCCTTCGACCAGTCGGCACGGGAGGCGGCGCGGATCTGCTCCCTGTGGGTCCAGACAGCCGGGATCAGGATCAGCAGGGCCAGCAGCCCCACCCCCTTGGTGATGATGCCGAGCCCGGCGGCAAACCAGCCGAGCCAGTACCAGCGCCAGCCTCCCCCGCAGAGCAGGAAGCGCATGAAACCGTAGACCCCTAGCGTGATGAAGAAGGTCACCAACGCATCGATCTGGGCCGTCTTGGCCTGCAGGGTGAACTGGACGGTGAACAGCAGCAGCAGCCCGGCCATGAAGCCTGTCGCCGGGTTCCACAGGCGGCGGCCCAGGTCCCACACCAGCAGTATGGTCAGCAGACCCGCCAGCAGGGAGGGCAGCAAAAACGCCACCTTGATGGAGCCGGTCAGCAAATACCCTATCGCTATGCCCCACATAAACAGGGGGGGCTTGTCCGGGTAGATCTCGCCGCCACGCATGGGGAAGAGCCATTGGCCGCTCTCCACCATCTCCTTGGCGATCAGGGCGAAGCGCGGCTCGTCGGCGGGCCAGGGATCCCGCAGCCCTAGGCCGGCACCCAGCACCATCAGGGCGATCAGCAGCAACCAGCCGAGGGAGCGCTGATTGAGCAGGAAGCGGTCATTCATGGCGGACCTCATTGATATCGACGAGCTTGCCACGTCTCCAGCCTTGGAGCGGGATGACCAGAGGAAAGCGGCTGATCAGGACATGCTCATTTGCCATGGTGGATCTCGTTGTCGTTGACGAGCTTGTCCCGCTTCCAACCCCGGTGCTGGATATCCAGGTAGAGGCTGTAGAGGGCGGTGAAGGTGGGGAAGAGATTCTGCAGCACGCCGACGGAGTCCTGCTTGGGGGAGAAAACAAAATAGCTCAGGGTCATCAGGCTGCCGAGCACGCTCATGTACCAGAACATCCGGGGTATGACGGGTTTGCCGGCCCGCTTGGAGGCCAGGAACTGCACCAGCCAGCGGCCGCCGAACATCAGCGCCCCGGTGTAGCCGATGAGCTTCCAGCCGGTGACATGCAGGCCGGTCCAGTCGAACCAGGTCAGCTCCATGGAGAGCAGGGCATCGATCATATCAGCCACTCCAACGGCATCGAGAGCAGAGAGTCGATCACTCGAGTGTCTCCCTGACTTCGACCACCTTGGAGCGGCGTTGCAGCCAGCAGACACCGACCACGTCCACCAGCCCGACCCAGAGCCGGTTCCAGACCCCGTATTTGGAGACACCCGCCTGA
Organism: Aeromonas sp. R4-3; assembly: GCF_040908275.1. NCBI lineage: Bacteria > Pseudomonadati > Pseudomonadota > Gammaproteobacteria > Aeromonadales > Aeromonadaceae > Aeromonas > Aeromonas sp. R4-3. The sequence continues at coordinate 42,570 of NZ_JBFODK010000032.1, read as the reverse complement.
CGTGGCCTGTGGTTGACCGGCCAGGGGGACATGCGGCCCCCCTGGGCCTGGATCAGGGCCGGAATGTAGCGGTGCATGTGGTTGAAGCTGGGCAGGCGCAGATACCAGTCGCGCCGCACCACCTTGAGACCGCAGCCGGTATCCGGGATGCCGTCCCGCAGCAGCAGATCGCGAAAACCGTTGGCCAGCCTGGAGGAGAGTCGCTTGACCCAATCATCCCGACGGTTGACCCGGTGACCGATAAGTCCCACTTGCGCGGGATCCTGCGCGAAGCGGCGCTTGGCCTCCTCCAGCATGGCGGGAATGTCGGCCGGATCGTTCTGACCGTCACCATCCAGCACCACCAGCCAGTCGCCGCGACCGTGACGCACGCCACTGAGCACCGCCATGCTCTGACCGACGGCCCTGGCATGGCGGATCACGCGCAGCCCGGCATAACGCCTCTTCAGATCGCACAGGATGGCATAGCTGTCATCCTCGCTGCCATCGTCCACATAGATCAGCTCGTAGCTGTATTTCCCCGCCAGCGCGGCATCTATCTCGCCGATGAGGGGGGCCAGATTGTCCCGCTCATCCTTGGCGGGCACGACGACAGAGACATCGATTGAATCAAGCATATGAAGTTCCCGACCATGACGAGGAACGCAGTCGCCTCGACCGCTTTCCTCATTAACATTCTCTCGACAAGCTGACTAACATCATGCAAATACAAGGCGTTAGACAGCAAGCGCGGCAGTTTATTGCCCCAAAAGTAATAAATCTATCAATTTGAGTTGTGCCGCGTTCAGAGGGCCTGGTCGCACAACCCCCGGGCTCCCCTTCACACTCACCAAGAGCGCCTTTTTTTCTCTGCCAAAAGTTCCAGACCGTTTTCATCTCTGATGGCCTGACACATAACCAGATGTTCCATCCCCTGGCTGGCGTCCCCCCCATATCGGGCCTATATCTTGCGGATACGAAATTCGAGGTATCCATCATGCAGAGACTCTGCACCTGGGGCTGGGGAGTCCTGCTACTGCTTGCCACTTACACCCATGCCGACGCCTTTCGCCAGGCCCCCAAGGCGATGAGCGCCTTGCGCCAGGGCGCCGCCATGGAGCAGAGCAACCCGCGGCGAGCCATAGCCCACTACTGCACCGCGGCCAGCATGGGCAACCCGGAGGCCTACTATCGCATCGGCCGCCTGCTGGCTCGCGGGCCCCAGGGGATCCGCAGCCCCCGCCACGCCAACGCCTACCTCGCCATGGCCATGCGCCTTGGCAATCAGCAAGCGGCTCGTTACTACAACGAGCGGGTGGGTAATGCCCCCCTGGGCACCTGCGGTATCGGCGGGGGCGGAGGAGGCGCACCCTGGGTACGCCCCAGCACCCCCTTCGATCAGGATAGCTATCTGGCCCGGCAATCCCTCACCAAACAGAAGCTGGCCGTCATGATCCGCCAGGCCGCCCACCGTCACAAGGTCGACCCCCAGCTGGCGCTCGCCATCGCCATCGCCGAGTCCAATCTCAACAGCACAGCCGTCTCCCCCAAGCAGGCGCAAGGGGTCATGCAGCTCATTCCCGAGACCCAGGTGCGCTTCGGCGTTACCCGCCCCTTCGATGCGCAGCAGAACATCCGTGGCGCCATGATCTACCTGAAGTGGCTGGAGAAGCAGTTTGGCCCCGACTGGGTCAGGATCAGCGCCGCCTACAACGCCGGCGAACAGGCCGTGATCCGCCATGGCGGCGTACCGCCCTACCAGGAGACCCAGGAGTATGTGCAACGGGTGCTCTACTACTCGGGGCAGGACCCTGCCAAGAGCACCAGGCAGCCCCGCTGACCCTTGGCATAAGCTGATTCCATGGCTTCTCAAGGTCAGCTGATGAATCCTATCGAGCCAGAGTTAAGGAAGTCTTAAGCCAGCTCGACCCGGAACCTTGATCGGCCATCTGCCAGATGCCAGCCTCTTTTCCTCCCTCTGCCGGAGGGGATCCCGACACTCAATGCCCCCCGGTTGTCCACTTTGCCGCCCTCTTCCCATTGGTTTACAATCGACGGGTTTTTTGGAACCGGGTCGGCCCCTGCCGACCAGGCCCCACCACGACGTCAGTTTGTTGATGCAAAGACATTAAACTGCTGAAAAGGAAGAGAATTAGCCAATGGCTCAATTTATTTACACCATGAACAGGGTCGGCAAGGTCGTGCCGCCCAAGCGTCATATCCTCAAGAACATCTCCCTCTCCTTCTTCCCGGGCGCCAAGATCGGTGTGCTGGGTCTGAACGGCGCCGGTAAATCCACCCTGCTGCGCATCATGGCGGGGATCGACACCGAGATCGAAGGGGAAGCCCGTCCGCAGCCCGGCATCAAGATCGGCTACCTGCCCCAGGAGCCGAAGCTGGATCCGGAGCAGACAGTACGCGAAGCGGTGGAAGAGGCGGTCGGCGAGGTGAAACGCGCCATGGCTCGCCTGGATGAGGTCTATGCGGCCTATGCCGACCCGGATGCGGATTTTGACAAGCTGGCCCGCGAACAGGGCGAGCTGGAAGCCATCATCGCCGCCCAGGGTGGTCACAACATGGAGAACCAGCTGGAGCGCGCGGCCGACGCCCTGCGCCTGCCGGCCTGGGACGCCCAGATCAAGCACCTCTCAGGTGGTGAGCGCCGCCGGGTAGCCCTGTGCCGCCTGCTGCTGGAAAAGCCGGACATGCTGCTGCTGGACGAGCCGACCAACCACCTGGATGCGGAATCCGTGGCCTGGCTGGAGCGCTTCCTGCACGACTATGAAGGCACAGTCGTCGCCATCACCCACGATCGCTACTTCCTCGACAACGTGGCGGGCTGGATCCTGGAGCTGGACCGCGGCGAGGGTATCCCCTGGGAAGGCAACTACTCCTCCTGGCTGGAGCAAAAAGACGCCCGTCTGGCTCAGGAAGCCAGCTCGGAAGCGGCCCGTCGCAAGTCCATCGAGAAAGAGCTGGAGTGGGTGCGTCAGAACCCGAAAGGCCGTCAGGCCAAGTCAAAGGCCCGTATGGCTCGCTTCGAGGAGCTCAACACCAACGACTACCAGAAACGCAACGAGACCAACGAGCTGTTCATTCCGCCCGGACCCCGTCTCGGCGACAAGGTGGTCGAGGTTGCGAACCTCTGCAAGTCCTATGGTGACAGGCAGCTGATCGACGATCTCTCCTTCGCCATTCCGAGGGGGGCCATAGTCGGCATCATAGGTCCGAACGGCGCTGGTAAATCCACCCTGTTCCGCATGATGTCGGGCCAGGAGCAGCCGGACTCCGGCACCATCACCCTGGGCGATACCGTAGTGCTGGCCTCCGTGGATCAGTTCCGCGACAGCATGAACGACAAGAAGACGGTGTTCGAAGAGGTCGCCGACGGCCAGGATATCCTGCGCATCGGCAACTACGAGTTCCCGAGCCGTGCCTACATTGGTCGCTTCAACTTCAAGGGCGCCGATCAGCAGAAGCGGGTCGGCGAGCTCTCCGGTGGCGAGCGCGGCCGTCTGCACCTGGCCAAGCTGCTGCAGACCGGCGGCAACGTGCTGCTGCTGGATGAACCGACCAACGATCTGGACATCGAAACCCTGCGCGCCCTCGAGAACGCCCTGCTGGAGTTCCCGGGCTGTGCCATGGTCATCTCCCACGATCGCTGGTTCCTCGACCGTATCGCCACCCACATCCTGGACTACCAGGACGAGGGCAAGATTGCCTTCTTCGAGGGCAACTTCACCGAATACGAAGAGTGGAAGAAGAAGACCTATGGCGCCGATGCGGTTCAGCCACACCGCGCCAAGTACAAACGCATTACCAAGTAATTGCGTCTGGCGATGGAGTGAGGCGGACCAACCGCACAGCTCCAGATAGACAAGCGCATCGCCCCATCGGGGTGATTGCAACGTCACAAGGGGAGCCCGGGCTCCCCTTTCTCTTGCCTTTTCGCTTACAATCTTCCCGCTTCCCCCTACCGGCACTCACCGATGACCCAGACCAGCGCCCCCCCGAAGAGACTCACCATCCAGATCCGGATCGAACCCGGCTGCCTGGGCCCGGATGGCAAGCGCCACATCGATACCTTCTGCGCTGCGGCCGGCCGTATCTTTGCCGCCATCGAACCCGAACGGGTGAGCTGGGTGCTGCTGCCGCGTCATGACAAGCAGTTGCCCGAACAGGAGTTTTTCATTGAGGGGCGCAAGCTGAGCGAAGAGCAGGCCAGCCTGCTGCTGCAGCGCATGGGGCTGACGCTCGCCACCTTGCAGGAGCACAGCGACGCCGTGCTGGCCCAGCTGGTGGAGCGCTACCTCAAGAGCCTCTGAGGGTCGCCATCGCAGCACAAGCCTCTATCGAACCTTGTTTTTACCTCTCGATGGGCAAACGTTTGAATTTTTACTCTATTCATTGATCCCCCTCGCAGATCCGGGGTTTGTAAACGTCGCGGCCTGTGTAAAAATGTGCGCGCTGTCACGGTATCAGGACGAGTCTGGTCACTCAGTCGCCAGAAACAGGGCCATTTACCCCGCATGGATGGGATTGGCCGTTCGCCTGCTGCTTATTTCACGTCACCCATTGGAATCCAACATGAATCAACAACACCAAGCTGCCAGCCAGGCCGCCGGGCAAGGATTGCTCGAGCGCCTGTTTGCCCTGAAAGGCCATGGCACCACGGCCCGCACCGAGGTCATCGCCGGCATCACCACCTTCCTGACCATGGTCTACATAGTGTTCGTCAACCCGCAGATCCTCTCTGCGGCGGGCATGGACACCCAGGCGGTATTCGTCACTACCTGCCTCATCGCCGGCATCGGCAGCATTCTCATGGGGTTGCTGGCGAACCTGCCCATCGCCCTGGCCCCCGCCATGGGACTGAATGCCTTCTTCGCCTTCGTGGTGGTGGCTGGCATGGGCTACTCCTGGCAGATCGGCATGGGCACCATCTTCTGGGGTGCCTTAGGATTGCTGATTCTCACCCTGCTGCGGGTGCGCTACTGGCTGATTGCCAACATCCCGCTCACCCTGCGGGTCGGCATCACAGCCGGCATAGGCCTGCTCATCGCCCTGCTCGGCCTGCACAACGCAGGCATAGTGGTAGCGAGCCCCGCCACCATGGTGACGGTGGGCGACCTCACCTCACTGCCCTGCCTGCTGGGGCTGCTCGGCTTCTTCCTGATCTGCATCTTCTCCGCCCGCGGCGTGCACTCCGCCGTGCTGATCGCCATAGTGGTCACCACCACCCTGGGCTGGCTGTTCGGCGACGTGACCTTCAAGGGCTTCATCTCTGTGCCGCCGAGCATCACCCCCGTCTTCGGTCAGCTGGACCTGATGGGATCGCTGGACATCAGCCTGGCGGGGATCATCTTCTCCTTCATGCTGGTCAACCTGTTCGACTCTTCCGGCACCCTGATCGGCGTCACCAACCGCGCCAAGCTGGCGGATGACAAAGGTCACTTCCCGCGCATGAAGCAGGCGCTGCTGGTGGACAGCGTGAGCTCGGTCGGCGGCGCCTTTATGGGTACCTCCTCCGTGACGGCGTATATCGAGAGCAGCTCAGGGGTGGCCGTCGGCGGCCGTACCGGCCTGACCGCCATAGTGGTCGGCATCCTCTTCCTGCTGGCGATCTTCTTCTCCCCAGTCGCCGCCATGGTGCCGGCGTACGCCGCTGCGGGGGCCCTTATCTACGTGGGCGTGCTGATGTGCTCCGAGCTGACCCGGGTCAAGTGGGAAGACCTGACCGAAGCGGTTCCGGCCTTCATGACAGCGGTGATGATGCCGTTCAGCTTCTCCATCACAGAGGGGATAGCCGTGGGCTTCATCTCCTACTGCGTGATGAAGGCGGGCACCGGCCGCTGGCGCGAGATCAACCCTTGCGTGCTGGTAGTAGCCCTGCTGTTCGTGCTCAAGTTCGTCTGGGTCGACAGCCACTAACCCCGGCTTGCGCACACAAAAATGCCCGTCATCGACGGGCATTTTTTATGGCTGGCAAAAGGCAAGGTTCAACGGATGCCGCGGGCCTCGCGGATCCACTCCCAGGCCTGCTGGATCTCCTGGGTCTTCTCCTTGGCCATCTCCATCATCTCGGGCGGCAACCCCTTGGCGGCCAGCTTGTCCGGGTGATGCTTGCTCATCTCCTTGCGATAGGCGCGCTTGATCTCCTGATCGCTGTCGCTCTCGCTCACCCCCAGCAACTGGTAGGCATCCTTGAGGCGATCCTGGGAGGGGGCCTCCTGCCGGTATTGCTGCCCTTGCCCACCCTGCTGCTGGCGGTGGAAGAAGTTCATCTGCGCCTCGGCCATCGCCAGGATCCGCCCCAGCTCGATACGGCTGAAGCCGAGCTCGTCCGCTATGGTCTGCAATATGGCGCGCTCGTTGGCCTCCACCTTGCCATCGGCAAAGGCGGCCTGCAGCTGCACTTCGAGGAAGAAACGCAAGATGTCGCGCTGCCCCAGACTGGCACGGCGGAATTCCGCCAGGGTTTCCCGCAGCGGGAAATCGCTCTCCTTGCCCTGGCGGAACGACTCCTGGGCCCGCACCCGCTGCTCGCCGGACAGGCGCATCCTGTCCATCAGGCTGGAGGCGACCCGGATCTCGTGCTCGGTGACCTGACCGCTCGCCTTGGCGATGTGGCCCATGACGGCGAAGGTGGCGTGGAAGAAGACCGCCTGCTGCTGCTGGCTGGGGGCACGCTGGAACGCCCCCCGAATGCCCATGCCCCGATCGAAGCGGTGGCCGATCCAGAGGCCAAGCAGGGCGCCGAAGATGTTGCCGAGCAGAAAACCGAAGAAGGCGCCAAGCACCTTACCCCAAATACGCATGGTTCAAGACCTCGTGATGTTAATGAGTGCCGGCAAGCAGCTGGTCATCCAGCTCGCGCAACCGATCGACGGTGCCTATGTCACGCCATTCGCCGGTCAGCAGGCTGCCACCGACCCGGCCTTGCGCCATCCAGTCGCGCAGCAGGGGTGCCAGCTTGCGGGCACCGCAAGGCAGGGAGACAAAAGCCGCCGGGTGATAGAGGCCGACGCCGCTGAAGGTCAGGGCCGGCGCATCCAGCACCCGGCCGCCTTGCAGGGAGAAATCCCCCTGAGGGTGCTGGGGCGGATTGGGCACCAGCCAGAGATGGGCCAGGTCATCCGCCAGCGACTGATTCACCAGAGCGCCATAATCCCCGTCAATCCAGGTATCGCCATTGATCACCAGAAAGGGTTCTGGGCCCAGCAGGGGCAATGCCTGCACTATGCCGCCCGCGGTCTCGAGGGCGCTCTCCTCCGCCGACCACAGGATCTCGACCCCGAACTGGCGGCCATCGCCGAGCGCCTCCACCAGCTTGTGGCCGAGCCAGGCGTGGTTGATCACAAGCCGGGTCACCCCGGCCGCCTTGAGCTTCTCGATGTGGTGGACGATGAGGGGCTTGCCCCCCACCGCCAGCAGCGGCTTGGGCAGCAGGTCGGTGAGCGGGCGCATCCGCTCCCCACGACCCGCGGCCAGGATCATCGCCTTCATGAGGCCACCCCGGTGCGTGCCAGACCGGGCAGCACCACCTGCTCCAGCCACAGGCCGAAGCGGGCCAGCACCGGATGCTCGGCACCATGGGTGTGGCAGACATCCACCACATAGCCCAGGGTGCGGGGGATGTCCTTGAGGTAGCCGGACTTGCCGTCGCGATGGTAGAGACGGGTGAAGAGGCCGGCCGCCTTCAGGTGGCGCTGCATGCCGGTCAGGTCGGCGTGACGACGGAAGCTGGCATAATCGAGCCCGCCGAGCAGGCCCGCCCGGCTCAGGGTGTCGAAGCCATGGCCCATGCCCTGTTCGATCACTTCATCGGGCCAACGCACGTAACAGTCTTTCAGCAGGGAGACCAGGTCGTAGCTCAGCGGCCCCATAACCATGTCCTGGAAGTCGATGACGGCAAGTCGGCTGTCGTCCGGCGTATCGCCGCCGCACACCATCAGGTTGCGGCTGTGGAAGTCTCTGTGCATCACCCCCTGGGGCTGAGCCAGGTTGTTCTCGGTTAGGCAGGCGAACATCTCGTCCAGCAGTTGCTGTTCGGTCTCGTCGAGAATCAGGTTCAGGTGATGACCCAGCAGCCACTCGGGGAAGATGGCATTCTCGCGCGCCATGAAGGCATCGTCGAAGGGCTCGAGCGACAGCCCGACCGCTCCCAGCCGGGGCAGCAGCCCTATGGCCTTGTCATACCAGGCCAGCACGTTGCCATCGTTCAGGCAGCCGATAAGCTGGGTATCGCCAAGGTCACTGACCGCCAGCAGGCCCTGCTCGTAGTCCACCGCCCTGACCTCGGGAGCCAGCAGCCCCACGGCGTGCAGGGCGGCCGCATTGCGAACGAATTCATGATTTTTTTCGGTTTTCGGATTAGCATCCACCCACACCAGGCCACCACCACGGAAGTAGCGGCGGAAACTGGCGTCACCGGAGATCAGGGTCAACTGGAGGTTGGCATCACCGGTAATCCGGCGTGCCCATTGCAATAGCAGGGAAGTGCGATCGTGCATGAGTCGGGAACCAAATTGGAAAGCAGCACTTGGCTGTTAGCCCTGGCCGCAATAATGCTTTATCATTGCCGGCTAACATAAAGCAATGACATGCAATGTCAACTCGATGGATCCTGACATAAAATGCATGCCCTGAATCAACCGTTTTTACTACGGATTGCGCGAGCCCTTCACATGACAAAATGGACACTGGGGTCTTCTTATCCCATCGCCCTGACCATCAGCCTTGTTCCTGCCCTGAGTCCGCTCACGGTCCAGGCGGCGCCCCTCAACGCGCCACCGGCCACCGGGATCCTCAACAGCCTCTGCTATGACTATGTCCCCAAGGTCGAGAAACCCAGCGCGAGTCAGGACGCCAATGCCCAGCCCGTCGAAGTGGATGCCGATCGCCTGGAGGCCAAGCAGGGCGGTACCGCCGTCTATGAAGGTGACGTCAAGGTTCGTCAGGGCGTGCGCAAATTTGACTCCGACTACGCCCAGCTCGATCAGAAGAGCCGGGATGTCATCGCCATCGGCAACATCTATTACAACGATGGCCAGATTACTGTCACCAGCGACAAGACCCTCAAATCCAACCTGGACACCAAGAACTCCGAGCTGGAAGAGGGCAAGTATCAGGTGCATGGCTCACCGGTGCGCGGCTTCGCCGAGAAAGTCACCATGACCAACAACAACCAGAACATCACCCTGGAGGGCGCCCAGTACACTACCTGTCCCCCGGGTCAGGAAGCCTGGACCCTGAAAGCCGGCAGCATAGATATCGATCAGTCCGAGGTGTTCGGGGAAGCCTGGAACGCCAGCCTCTGGCTCTATGATTATCCGGTCTTCTATTTCCCCTATATCAACTTCCCCATCAAGGATGAGCGCAAGACCGGCCTGCTCTACCCCGGCTATACCCAAAGCTCCAAGAACGGCATGGACATCACCCAGCCGTTCTACTGGAACATAGCCCCCAACTACGACTCGACCATCACCTCCCGCTTCATGGACAGACGGGGCCTGATGGAGCAGGTCGAGTTCCGCTACATGCCGGATCCGGCCCACGTGGGCAGCCTCTATTTCGAAAATCTGGCGGACGACAAGCAGTACGACGAGACGGACAGCCTCAACGACTACCTGTCCGACGGGCATCGCTATCTGCTCAACGCCCGCCACACCTCCATGTTCATGGACAACGCCCTGCGAGTGTCGGTGGACTACACCAAGGTGCGGGATCGGGACTACAACTACTTCAACGACTTCTCCCCCAGCGTGGGCACCCAGGTCGACAACCAGTTGCAGCAGTCCCTCACGGCCGGCTACTTCCAGCAGAACTGGAACCTCAATGCCGAGGTGCGCACCTACCAAATTCTGCTGGCCAGCGCCCAGCAGCCCCACGAGCTGATGCCGCGCATCAACCACAACTACTACCAGCAGGGCAGCTGGTACGATCTGGCCTGGAGCACAGAGCTGACCAACTTTGGCTACAACAACGACCAGGCAGTCCAGCAGAACCAGGGAGAGGCCTATACCGGCACCCGTGTCTACACGGCGCCCACCCTGACCATACCGCTCATCGACGAAGCCGGCTACTTCCTCGACAGCCAGTACAAGCTGATGTACACCCGTTACGATCAGACGGTGCCGGATGACATGAGCAGCACCTTCACCAACAGGTTCACTCCGCAAGGTGGGGGGGATGTCACCCTGGAAGAGGGCATCATCACCCGGGTTCTGCCCTCGTTTCGCCTCAAGGGCGGCATGACCTTCGAGCGCAACCAGCAATGGTTCGGCGAAGGGGCCAGCCAGACCCTGGAGCCTGAGTTCCAGTACCTCTATGTGCCCTACAAGGATCAGGACAACATAGGTGTCTACGACTCCACCACCATGCGCCAGGACTACTACAGCCTGTTCAGCGACCGTCGCTTCGCCGGCCTGGATCGCATCAGCGACTCCAACCGGCTCTCGGTCGGCGTCACCACCCGCATCTATGATCCGGCCGGCGATGAACGAATTCGGCTGGCCGTTGCCCAAGCCTTCGACTTCGTGGCCCCCAGGGTCAAGCTCTACTCCAGCGACGCGCTGAGCACCAATACCCGCTCCCCGCTCTCGTTCGAGGGAGACGCCAAGATCAACGAGCAGTGGTATGCCCATGCCGGGGCGCAATATGACCTGGAGCAGCGTCAGATAAGCTCCTCCAACAGCGCCCTGGAGTACCGCCACGAGAAGCTGATCAGCCAGTTGAGCCACCGCTTCGTGCGGGACGCCAACTACGACCTGGATCGCAAGGGCGAGGTGACGGATCTCAACCAGATCGGCCTGCTGTTGACCACACCGCTCAACGATCAGTGGCACCTCTATGGCGGCTACTATCAGGAGCTCGACCAGAACGTCAAAGTTGACCGCAAGGTGGGTCTGAAATATGACTCCTGCTGCTGGAGCATCAACTTCAACCTGGAGTGGGTCAATACGCCGGACAACGTGAACCTGGCCCCGACGTCCGAGCGCAGCCTCGGCATTCAATTTGAAATGAAAGGATTGGGTAGCGTGGGTACCGGCTCCAAGGGTACCTCCCTTGACACCGAAGCACTGCCTTACATTCGTCCGTTTAACCTGCGAGACCAATAACGGGTCTGGCAAACGCCTTGAGAGATGGATATGAAGAAGACGTTGATTTCCCTGCTGACCGCAGGCCTGTTTGGAGTCATGAGCCAGGGCGCCCTCGCCGCGCCCGAGCTGGTGGACAAGGTGCTTGCCGTGGTCAACAAGGACGTGGTGCTGGCCAGTCAGCAGGAGGCCCTGGTGCAGAAGGTGAAAGCCTCTGCCCAGGAGAGTGGCCAATCCCTGCCCGATGACGTCACCCTGCGCAAGCAGGCGCTGGATCGTCTGATCCAGGAGAGCCTGCAGCTGCAACTGGCGGATCGCCAGGGGCTCAAGATCAGTGATACCCAGCTGGAGCAGGCCATCCAGAGCATAGCCGCCGACAACAAGATGAACCTGGAGCAGCTCCGTGCCCAGCTCGAACGGGAAGGGCTGACCTATGCCCAGTACCGGGAAGAGGTGCGCCGCGAGATCCTGATGAACGAGGTACGTCGCAGCCAGGTACGCCGCCGCATCAACATCTCCGAGCAGGAGGTGAAGCAGGTGGTCGAGGCGCTGAGCAAGCAGGGTCAGCAACAGACCGAATACCACGTCGGCCACATCCAGGTTGCCCTGCCTGACAACCCGAGCGCCGAGCAGCTCAACGCCGCCAAGGCCAAGATAGAGCGCATCCTTGCCGCCCTGAAGGAAGGGGCAGATTTCCGCAAGCTGGCCATCGCAGAGAGTAACGGTCCCAAGGCCCTGGAAGGGGGGGACTGGGGCTGGATGAGCCCGCAGGAGATGCCCACCCTGATGTCCGAGGCGGTACAGGGCGCCGGCAAGGGTGACATAGTCGGGCCGCTGCGCTCGGGCGCCGGTCTGCACATCATCAAGGTCTTCGACACCAAGGGTCAGCAGCAAGTGATGCAGACCGAGGTGAAGGCCCGCCACATCCTGATCAAGCCCTCCATCATACTGAGCGAGGAGAAGGCCAAGGGAACCCTGGACGGCATTCTGCACGACATCAAGAGCGGCAAGGCCAGTTTCGCCAGCATGGCGGAGAAGTACTCCGAAGATCCGGGCTCTGCGGTGCAGGGTGGCGAGCTGGGCTGGTCCGATCCCAACGTCTATGTGCCTGAGTTCCGCGACATGGTCAACCGCCTGCAACCGGGCCAGATCAGCGAGCCCTTCCGTACCAGCCACGGCTGGCACATAGTGCAGCTGGAAGATCGCCGCAGCCAGGACGCCACCGGCAAGGCCCAGGAGCAGCGCGCCTATCAGCTCATCTTCAACCGCCGCTTCACCGAAGAGTCCCAGGCCTGGCTGGATGAGCTGCGCGACGAAGCCTACATCCAGATCGAACCCAATTAATGGGCGATGAGCAGATGAACAGCCATCGCCTTGCCATCACGCCGGGTGAGCCCGCCGGCATAGGCCCGGACCTGGTGCTGCAGATAGCCCAGCGGGACTGGCCGCACCAGCTGGTGGTGATCGCCGACCCGGCGCTGCTGCGCGAGCGCGCCGCCCTGCTGGGGCTGCCCATCGAGCTGGAACCCTATGATGCCGCTGCCCCCGTGAGGGGTCAGCGGGCGGGAACCCTGACGGTGTGTGCCGTTCCCCTCGGTGCCCCCGTGGTGCCGGGCGAGCTCGACGAGGGCAATGGCGCCTATGTGCTGGCCACCCTGCAGCGCGCCTGCGACGGCAACCTGAGCGGCGAATTCGCCGCCGTGGTGACAGGTCCGGTACACAAGGGGATCATCAATCAGGCGGGCGTCTCGTTCAGCGGCCACACCGAATTCTTTGCCCAGCAGTCAGACACCGCCGACGTGGTGATGCTGCTGGCCACCGAAGGGCTGCGGGTAGCGCTGGCGACCACCCACATTCCCCTCGCCTACGTGGCCATGGCCATCACGCAGGATCGCCTTGCCAAGGTGATCCGCATCCTGGATGCGGATCTCAAGGGCAAGTTCGGCATAGCACACCCCAGAATTTATGTCTGCGGCCTCAACCCCCATGCCGGGGAAGGGGGCCATCTCGGCCGTGAAGAGATCGACGTGATCGAACCCGCCCTGGCCAGTCTGCGCCAGGAAGGGATAGACCTGGTCGGCCCCTTGCCTGCCGATACCCTGTTCCAGGAGAAATACCTCAAGGATGCGGATGCGGTACTCGCCATGTACCACGACCAGGGGCTGCCGGTGCTCAAATACAAGGGCTTTGGCAACTCGGTCAACATCACCCTCGGACTTCCTTTCATCCGTACTTCGGTGGATCACGGCACAGCGCTGGATCTGGCAGGCAAGGGCCTGGCAGACTCGGGCAGCCTGATCACCGCGATTAACCACGCCATCCAGATGGTAGAGAAAAAAAGATATGAGCAGTAAGGTGCAGAGCAACAAGGTGCACATGGGCCACACGGCCCGTAAGCGTTTCGGTCAGAACTTCTTGCACGACCGTTATGTGATCGATCAGATAGTCGCCGCCATCAACCCGCAGCCGGGTCAGAACCTGGTGGAGATAGGCCCGGGTCTGGCGGCACTGACCGAACCGGTCGCCTCCCAGATGGACAAGATGACAGTGGTCGAGCTTGACCGGGATCTGGCGGCTCGCCTGCGCGAGCACCCGACCCTCAAGGACAAGCTGACGGTGATCGAGGCCGACGCCATGCGCTTCGACTTCGGCACCCTGATGGGAGAAGGCAAACCGCCCCTGCGCATCTTCGGCAACCTGCCCTACAACATCTCCACCCCGCTCATCTTCCACCTGTGCGAGTTCGCCGACCGGGTGGAGGACATGCACTTCATGCTGCAAAAGGAAGTGGTATTGCGGATGTGCGCAGGCCCGGGCAGCAAGGCCTATGGCCGCCTGAGCGTCATGGTCCAGTACTACTGCCAGGTGATCCCGGTACTGGAAGTGGGCCCGGGTGCCTTCAAGCCGGCCCCCAAGGTGGACTCGGCCGTGGTGCGACTGGTGCCACACAAGAACCCGACCATAGTCGCGAAGGATCTGCGCTGCCTGAGCCGGGTCTGCACCGAGGGCTTCGGCCAGCGTCGCAAGACCATCCGCAACAGCTTCTCCAACTTCATCACAGACGCTCAGCTGACCGAGCTTGGCATAGATGGCAACCTGCGTCCGGAGAACCTCTCCCTCGAGCAGTTCGTCATGATAGCCAACTGGCTGGCCGATCAGCAGCAGGCCTGATCCCATGGCATCCCCCCGGATAGTGGTTCGCCCGCACCCCAGCTATGTGGCGGGCACCGAGGATCCTTACCATTTTCTCTATCTCATCGAGATAGAGAATCTGGGGCCGGGCAAGGTGCAGCTGCTGCACCGGCGCTGGCTCATCACGGATGCCAATGGCAAGATGCTGGAAGTGGAAGGTCCCGGGGTCGTGGGCGAGCAGCCCTTCATCGCCCCCGGCGAGACCTTCAGCTATCAGAGTGGCGTACCGCTGGCCACCCCCTTAGGCGTGATGGAAGGCAGTTACACCCTGCAAGACGAATCGGGGCAGCAGTTTGAGGCCCCCATAGCCCCTTTCACACTGGCCGTTCCCAACATTATCAACTGAGGTTTCATGGCGAATTGTTTCGTCGGTGATATCCAGGGCTGCTACGACGATCTGCGCCGTCTGCTGGATCTTGCCGAATTCGACCCCGACAACGACACCCTCTGGCTATGCGGCGACTTGGTCGCCCGCGGACCGGACTCTCTCAACACCCTGCGCTTCGTCAAGTCACTGGGAAGCCGCGCCGTGACCGTGCTCGGCAACCACGATCTGCACCTGCTGGCGGTGGCTCATGGGGTCGCCCCCCTCAAGAAGAAAGACAAGCTGCAGGCCCTGATGGAGGCCCCGGATCGGGACGAGCTGCTGGAGTGGCTGCGCCACCGTCCCCTGCTGGCGGAGCACCCGGAGCTGCCCATCATGATGGTCCATGCCGGTCTCTCTCCGGCCTGGGATGCCCACACGGCACGCAGTTGCGCCCGCGAGGTGGAGACGCTGCTGCGCGGCGATCAGTACAGCTGGCTGCTGCACAACATGTATGGCGATCAGCCCGATACTTGGGGCGAAAATCTGCTGGGGATAGAGCGCTACCGCTACATCATCAACAGCTTCACCCGGATGCGCTTCTGCTACTTCGACGGCCGACTCGACTTCAAGTGCAAGAAGGGACCCACGGAGTCCACCCCTGGCCTGCGCCCCTGGTTCGAGCAGCGGGAGCACCACGTGGACGATCCCATACTGGTGTTCGGCCACTGGGCGGCCCTGATGGGCGCCACCGGCAAGGCGGACATCAAGGGGCTGGACACCGGCTGCGTCTGGGGCAACAGCCTCACTATGTGGCGGTATGAAGACGACGCCCTGATAGCGACCCCCTGCCCCGCTTACGCCAAATAAGCCGTCGGTGCAGCCGCCCAGCCAGCACCGAGTTAGGCGATAGACGGACAATAAAACGGGCCCGGCATTGCCGGGCCCGTGCTTTATGGGGTGAGGTAGCGGCTTACAGCTTGCGCCCCAGCCGTTTCTCGACCTGGCGTCGCTCCCAGTCGGGCCCGAACAGCTTGAACGGCTGGAACAGGTTGATGGCGTGGGACATCAGGCCCAGCCCCCAGCCCAGCATGGGCCACCAGGCCCAGATATAGTCCGGGTTGCTCAGGTAGTTGATGACAAACAGACCCCCTATCACCAGCACATAGCTGATGAGGTGGCCGTAGAAGCCTTTGAGCCCCTCGACGAACTTCATCGCCTCCCGCTCATCCCTGGCCACATGCACTATCCCCTGACTATCTGTCTCGTTCCCTTTCATCTCGCTCTCCTGCAGTTGAGTCACATCGAGCTCAAAGACGGAGGCCAGGGCCTTGAGGGATTCCAGTCCAGGTTGCTGGCCCTGCTCGATCCGCTGTATGGTGCGGACACTCAAGCCAGTCAGGGTCGCCAACTGATCCTGGGACCAACCCCGTTGCAATCTCAACTTCCTGACGATCATCTCGAACTCCTTGTGGTGACTGACAGGGCCAGCATAGGGCCGGTGAGGCCAGAGGTGACACGACATAGGGCCGACATCCACCTGACTATTCTTTAAAATCAATCAGTTGTAACTAGCTGTTGGATTGATACCTATGCCCGGGCGCACAGACCAGCGCGCCCGGTCAGGCCTTCACAGGCTCCGCATCAGCTCGGCGGCGATCTCGAAGGAGCGCAACCTGGCCTGATGATCGACGATGGGACCGTTGAACATCAGCTCGTCGGCCCCGGTTTCGGCCAACAGGGCCTTGAGGCCGTGACGCACCTGATCCGGATCCCCCACCAGGGATCGAGCCAGGGTCTGCTCCATCGCCATCAGCTCCCGGGGCGACCACTCCTCTCCCAGACTCTGCACCGGCAGCGGCAGCTTGCCGGCATCACCCCGATAGAGGCGCAGGAACTGCTGCTGGAGCGTGGTGAACAGGAAGCGGGCCTCCCGGGTTGTGTCGGCAGCGATCACATTGATGCAAACCACCGCATAAGGCTTTGGCCAGCGCGCGGAAGGGCGGAACTGGGTACGGTAGATCTCGAGTGCCTGCAACAGCAGGCCGGGAGCAAAGTGAGAGGCAAAGCCGAACGGCAAGCCCATTGCCGCCGCCAGTTGCGCGCTGTAGAGGCTGGAACCCAGCAGCCAGATGGGCAGATGCAGCCCCTGACCGGGCACCGCCTGCACGGCGCCGACCTCGTCACCGAAGTAGCCCATCAGCTCGCGCACGTCCGCCGGAAAGTCATCCACCTCGCCGCTGCGCTGGCGGCGCAGCGCCTGCATGGTGCGTTGATCCGTGCCAGGCGCGCGACCGAGACCGAGATCGATGCGATCCGGGTAGAGAGAGGCCAGCGTGCCGAACTGCTCGGCGATAACCAGAGGGGAGTGGTTCGGCAGCATGATGCCGCCGGCCCCCAGCCGCAGTGTGCTGGTGGCACCGGCCAGATGCCCGATCAGGACCGAGGTGGCGGCGCTGGCGATCCCCGGCATGTTGTGGTGCTCCGCCAGCCAGTAGCGGTGGTAGCCCCAGCGCTCGGCATGGCGGGCCAGATCCTGCGAATGACGAAACGACTCGGCTGGCTGGCTTCCTTCGGGGACGGGCACCAGATCCAGGACTGAATAGGGGATGGCAGACATGGGACACTCCATTGATTCACAGGCGATTCACCAGTGGAGCAATGTAGCACGAGATATCTGAATGAATCACCTGACCAGGCTGCCGGGATCCGCGCCATGCAGCTCGCGACAAGGGGAGCGCCGGAAGATATCGGTTCCTCTTCTGGCCCCCACCTCCTATGCTTTTTGTCATCTTGCGAGCACACTGTTGGCAGATCATCGCGGGGAGCGCCCGTAGGACAAGGATAGGTCCATGACAAAAGCAAGCCTCGGCAGCAAGCCCTTTTACGTGCACATTGCCACCCTCTTCATACTGCTGTTCTCCGTGCTGGGGGGCGCCCTCATCATGCTGCAGTTCCAGCAGGGCATGCAGCAGGGGCTGGAGCACGAACGGCAAAACTTCCAGCAGTACAGGGAACAGCTGTCTCTCGCCATCAAGCTGAACCAGCGCCCTGCGCGCATGTCCCTGAGCCTGCTGCGCAGTGGCCAGCTGGCCGCCATGACCAGCCTGGAGTCCCGCCTCGGCTACCTGCCCCAGCTGGCCGAGGTGCTGGCCAACAGCGCCAGTTATGGCGCCATCTATGCCGGTTACGAGAACGGCGACTTCTTCCTGGTACGCAAGCTGACCGATCGGGCCAGAGGATTGCTGGACAACCCCCCTCCCGGAAGCCACCTGCTGGTGCAGAGCCTGAGTCAGGGCCGGGGAGAGTTCCTCTATTTCGACCAGCGCCTGCGGCTCCTGGAGCGGCGGCCCATGCCGGACTACCAGTTCGATCCCCGCGATCGCGGCTGGTACAAGGAGGCCCGCTGGGGCACGGGCATCATAGTGACCCACCCCTATCTCTTCTTCACCACCAAGGAGCCGGGCATGACGCTGGCGGTGGAGAGCGACGATCGCCGGGCGGTGATAGGGCTGGATGCAGGCGTGGAGGGGCTCTCCTCCCTCATCGGCGAGCTGCCCCTGCCGAGCCACTGCCAGCTGGTGCTGTTCGATGAGTTCGGTACCCTGCTGGCGACGGATCCCAAGCGGCTGCCCAGCTTCGAACAGCTGAGTCGCCTGCCCATGCTGTCGGCGCTCAAGCACCCCATACTGGCCAAGCTGCAGCAGGAGATGGCATCCAGGCCCACCCTGCTGCATGCGCCGACCGAGCTGACCCTGGCCGCCGAGGATGGCAGCGACTGGCTGGTCAACCTCTCCTCCCTCGACGAGGGCTCCCCCTTCTACCTGGCCCTGCTGGTACCGGCGGACGTACTCACCGCACCGGCCCGCCACGATGCCCTGCGCAACCTGGCCTGGGCCCTGGCCGGTCTGCTGCTGCTGCTGCCCGTCATCTGGCTGGTGGCGAGGCGCACCGCCGCCCCCTTGCTGGCACTGACGCAAGAGGCCGAGCGGATCCAGCACTTCGACTTCGGCGAGAGCGAGCGGCCAGACTCGGCGATCCGCGAGATAGACGATCTCGCCCGCGCCATGTCCAGCATGCGACTGACCCTCGGCAACTTCATGAGCATGGGTCTGGCGCTGGCGGCGGAGCACCGCTTCGATTCCCTGCTCAGCCGCATACTGCACGAGACGGTGGCGGCGGCCCAGGCGGAGGGCGGCTGCCTCTATCTGGCCCAGGACAAGCAGATGAAGGCGGTTCAGGCCATCTGGCAACGGCAGCCCCTGGATTGTGAGCGGGTGCACTGGCAGGAGTCCCTGCTCGGCGGCCTCTATCATTCCGAGCGGCTCAGCCTGCCCCTCGATGCCGAACAGTGGTCGCACTACCTCGTCGAATGGGGCCCCTTCCCCGGCCCCCGCCAGCTGCTGGCCGAGCCCCTCTACAACCACCGCCAGGAGTTGATCGGCTGCCTGTTGCTGATCCTGCCGGACTGCGCGCCACGGGAGCTGGCGTCGCGCATCAGCCTCATAGAGGCGCTGGCGGGCATGTCCGCCTCCGCCATCGAGAATCAGCGCCTGCTGGAGGAGCAAAAGCAGTTGCTGGAGGCCTTTATCGAGCTCATCGCCGGCGCCATCGACGCCAAGAGCCCCTACACCGGAGGCCACTGCCAGCGGGTGCCCGAGCTGACCCGCATGCTGACGGAGGCGGCCTGCGCCCAACGCCAGGGCCCCTTTGGCGATTTCACCCTCAACGACGAGGAGTGGGAGGCCATCCATATCGCGAGCTGGCTGCACGACTGCGGCAAGGTCACCACACCTGAGTTCGTGGTGGACAAGGCCACCAAGCTGGAGACCATCTACGACAGGATCCACGAGATCCGCACCCGCTTCGAGGTGCTCAAGCGCGACGCCCATATAGAGGCGCTGGCGGCCCGATTACCTGCCCCCGAGCAACAGGCAGCCCTCGAGGCCGTGGCCCCGACCTGGCAGATGCTGGATCAGGAGTTCGCCTTCGTCGCCGAGTGCAACCTGGGAGGCGAGTGGATGGCACCGGAAAAACTGGCGCGGCTCGATGCCATCGCCAGCCGCACCTGGCTGCGCACCCTGGATGATCGCCTCGGCGTCAGCCCGGAGGAGCTCAGGCGCCATCCCGGGGAGGCGGCTCCGCTGCCCTGCCGCGAGCCGCTGCTGGCCGACAAGCCGGTCCACCTCATTCCCCGCCCCGCCCACGACAATCTGGCCAGGCACAATCCCTGGGGCTTCAAGGTCAGGGTCCCCACCCATCTCTACAACCGGGGGGAGCATTACAACCTCGCCATCGTTCGTGGCACCCTCACCGAGGAGGAGCGCTACAAGATCAACGATCACATCATCCAGACCATCCGCATGCTGGAGCGGCTCCCCTTCCCCCGTCACCTGCGCAAGGTGCCGGAGATCGCGGGGGGCCATCACGAGCGGATGGACGGCACCGGCTACCCGCGTCAGCTGCTGGGTGAGCAGATGAGCATCCCCGCCCGCATCATGGCCATCGCCGACATCTTCGAGGCCCTGACCGCAAGCGATCGCCCCTACAAGTCGGGCAAGACGGTCTCCCAGTCGCTGACCATAATGCTGCGCATGGTGCAGGAGCGGCACATAGACGGGGCGCTCTTCGAGCTCTTCGTCGACAGCGGTGTCTGGCGGGACTATGCCCTGCGCTTCCTCGCCCCCGAGCAGCTGGACGAGGCAGCCTGTCAGGCCCTGCTGGCGGAGCCGCGCTAGCCGCTATCCCCCAAACGCCCATAAAAAAACGGTCAACCCAGGTTGACCGTTTTTCATCTCCAGGCAGCCCCTTAGAACAGCAGGTGCGCCACGCCGGCGATGACCGGCAGGGTGACCAGGGTGCGCAGCAGGAAGATGACGAACAGCTCCCACAGCTTGACCGGGATCTTGCTGCCCAGCAGCAGGGCGCCCACTTCCGACATATAGATGAGCTGGGTCACCGACATGGCGGCGATCACGAAGCGGGTGATGTCGCTCTCTATGGTCGAGGCCAGCACAGCCGGGATAAACATGTCGGCGAAGCCGACCATGATGGTCTTGGACGCCGCCTCGGCCTCTGGCAGTTGCAGCAACTCCAGCAAGGGCACGAAGGGAGCACCCAGCCAGTTGAAGATGGGGGTGTGCTCGGCCAGCATCAGGGCGCAGGTCCCGATCGCCATCACCACCGGCAACACGCCAAACACCATGTCCAGGGCGTTCTTAATCCCTTCCCGCGCCACGGCGCCGAGATCCGTCATGCTGTCGGCCTTGGCCAGGGCACGCTGATAGCCATAGCTCAGCACGCTGTGCTGATGGGGAATGGCCTCCTGCTTGCGGCACAGGGGAGTGCCGTCGCTGTAGACATCCTTCTTCCAGGAGAGCGGGGGCAGGCGCGGCACCACTATGGCGGCCACCACGCCGGCCAGGCAGACGGTCAGGTAGAAGGGGACGAACATGTGCTCCAGCTTCACCTGGGAGATCACCACCAGACAGAAGGTGATGGAGACAGCCGAGAAGGTGGTGCCGATGACGGCGGCCTCACGCTGGGTGTAGAACTTGCCCTCGTACTGCTTGCTGGTGAGCAGGATGCCGACGCTGCCATCCCCCAGCCAGGAGGCGAAGCAATCCACGGCGGAGCGACCCGGCAGGCGGAACACAGGGCGCATGATGCGGGTCATCATGGTGCCGACAAACTCCAGCAGACCGAAGTCCAGCAGCAGCGGCAGCAGCAAGCCGGCGAAGATGAAGACGGAGAACAGCACCGGCAGCAGATCGTGCAGCACCAGGCCACCGGTCGCCCCGGAACGCAGCACCTCGGGGCCAGCCTCGAAGAAGGTCAGCAGCACGAAGAGGCCCCCCAGCACCCGCACGCAGGCCCAGAAGGGGGAGACGTTGAACAGGCTGTTGAGGAAGGGGCGTCTCACCAGGATCGCCGGCTTGAACAACCAGGCGATCAACGTCATCAGCATGGTGGTGGTAATGATGGCGCTGACCATGGCCACCAGATAGTCGGCAAACACCGTCTGTACCAGCTTCGCCAGCACGGCGACGGGGATGGTGACATTGCCGTCATAGATGACGGGGGTCATGAACAGCAGGATCCCGATGAGCGACGGGATCAAAAACATCAGCACGTTGCGGCGAGTACGGATCGCCGGTGCTTCCAGGGTCTTTTCCAACATGATAGACAGCCTTAAATATGACTTTTCCTTCAGCCAGGCAGCCTGCATATTCATGCCCTCGCCCGGCAAACGGGCGCAAGAATAACCCAAAAAACTGCACAAACAAGCTTTTAATGGATTATTTCAAGCATAAATATTTTATCAGGCGAACCATCCATAAGAACAAACCAAAACAGTCATGCATATCAATTCAGTTTGACAGGTTAGCATAATGTTTCAAATTGGTTACGTTCAGGGGCGCAGTATAATCAGTTGCGGTTGGCAGGCAATAAGTGGCATGAGAAATATATCTATATGGTGATCCCGTCGATCCTCCCATAAAAAAACCGGAGCCTGTCGGGGCTCCGGTCTTGTCACGAGAGAGTGTCTCAGTCGCGTACGTAGATCACTTCGACGCCGTCGTCGTCTTCGTCATCCCAGTCGTCGTCCTCGTCCAGCGCCTCATCGAAGGCCTTGGAAGCTGCCAGGGCTTCCGCCTCGGCCTGGGCCAGCTGGTTCTTGTGGTAGTCGTCCCACTTGAACTCGACCTTCTCGATGGCGGCCTTGGCATCGGCTTCCAGCTGACGGGGCATGGTGTCCAGCAGATCCAGGATGTCGTAGCAGACCTTCTTGGTGCCTTCCTTGCTGATGGCGGTGATCTGGTAGACAGGGCCTTCGTAGGCCAGCGCGGCCTTGACTCTGTCCATCACTTCCTGGGCTTCTTCTTCCAGGATCAGATCCATCTTGTTGAACACCAGCCAACGCGGTTTGCCTGCCAGCTCGGGGCTGTACTTCTCCAGCTCCCGGACTATGGTCACGGCATTCTCAGCGGGATCGGAACCGTCAACCGGGCAGATATCCACCAGGTGGATCAGCACACGGCAACGCTCCAGGTGCTTGAGGAAGCGGATACCGAGGCCAGCGCCTTCGGCAGCACCCTCGATCAGACCGGGGATATCGGCGATGACGAAGGAGCGGGAGTTCTCCCCACGCACCACACCCAGGTTCGGCACCAGGGTAGTGAAGGGATAGTCGGCCACTTTCGGGCGGGCGGCAGAGACGGCGCGAATGAAGGTGGACTTGCCCGCGTTGGGCAGACCCAGCATGCCGACGTCCGCCAGCAGCAGCAGTTCCAGCTTCAGGGTGCGTACTTCCCCCGGGGTGCCGTTGCTCTTCTGATAGGGGGCGCGGTTGACCGAGCTCTTGAAACGGGTGTTGCCAAGGCCGTGGAAACCGCCCTTGGCGACCAGCAGCTTCTGGCCGTGGGTGGTCAGATCCCCCAGCAGTTCACCGGTATCTTCATCGCTGGCGCGGGTACCGACCGGGACGCGCAGGGTGCGATCCTTGCCGCGACGACCGGTACAGTTGGCGCTCTGGCCGTTCTCGCCACGCTCGGCGGCATGGAAACGTTCGAAACGGTAGTCGATCAGGGTGTTCAGGTTCTCGTCGGCGATCAGATAGACATCACCGCCGTCCCCACCATCACCGCCGTCCGGACCACCGTTCGGGATGTACTTTTCACGGCGAAAGCTCACACAACCGTTACCACCGTCACCGGCATCGACTCGAATCTGGACTTCATCAACAAACTTCATAGGTAACCGTCACCTTAATTCGAAAAACCGATACGCAATTATAGTGGTACAGGCCCCTTGGGGCGAGACGCAACTGGCCGATGAGGCCCGTCTGCGCCGGCTCATCCGCGTGCCGTTTTTTCGTCAAACTCATCAGAAAAACAAAAGCCCCGCCTGTTGGCGGGGCTTCGGATCCTTGCGGTCCGTAATTACTCAGCAACGATGCTGACGTACTTACGATTCAGCGGACCTTTAACTTCGAACAGGATCTTGCCAGTCGCTTTCGCGTACAGGGTGTGATCCGTGCCCAGGCCAACGTTGGTGCCAGCGTGGAACTTGGTACCACGTTGACGAACGATGATGCTGCCTGCCAGAACTGTTTCGCCGCCGAAACGCTTAACGCCAAGGCGTTTAGCTTCAGAATCGCGACCGTTGCGGGATGAACCGCCAGCTTTTTTATGTGCCATTTATCGGACTCCTCTAATTAAGCGCTGATGCCAGTGATTTTGACTTCAGTGAACCACTGACGGTGGCCCGCTTGCTTACGATGGTGCTTACGACGACGGAACTTGACGATAGTCACTTTCTCGCCACGGCCGTGAGCCACAACTTCAGCTACAACCTTGCCACCTTCAACGAAAGGAGCACCTACTTTAAAAGTGTCGCCTGCAGCAACCATCAGAACTTCGTTGAAGTCGATGGTAGCGCCAGTCTCAACGTTCAGCTTTTCCAGACGAACGATTTGACCTTCGGCCACACGGTGTTGTTTTCCGCCGCTTTGGAATACCGCGTACATTTGATTAACTCCGTAAAGGCGTGTCTTTTGCTCAAGGCCAGACACGCGCAAAAACCTATAACAATGGGCGGGCATTCTACGCAGAACGATTTGCCTAGGCAAGGCCAATTTAGCAAAAAGTTTATTTTGTGCGCATATCTGCCGCCGTGAATAAACGCTTAACTGTAACCCATTGTGAAATCGTGTAGAATCCCCGCCATTGCTAAAAACGCAGTAATTGCTGCCGTCACGTTACGAGACTTATGGACCAACAGACTATCCGTGCGCTCTGTGCCGCCGACATGACGGCGGTCAATGAACTGATCCTGGCCAGACTCCAGTCCGATGTCAGCCTGATCAACCAGCTGGGTTTCTACATTGTCAGTGCAGGCGGAAAACGGATGCGCCCCATGCTGACGGTAATGGCCGCCCGCGCACTGGGGTACCAAGGTCAGGACCATCTCAAGCTCGCCGCCATCATCGAATTCATTCATACCTCTACCCTGCTGCATGACGACGTGGTCGATGAATCCGACCTGCGCCGCGGCCGGGAGACCGCCAATGCGCTGTTCGGCAACGCCGCCAGCGTGCTGGTCGGTGACTACCTCTACAGCCGCTCCTTCCAGATGATGAGCGAGCTCTCCAACTTGCGGGTGATGGAAATCCTGTCGGATGCCACCAACACCATAGCCGAGGGGGAAGTGCTGCAGTTGATGAACTGCAACGATCCGGACACCACGGAAGAGAGCTACATGACGGTCATCTACTGCAAGACCGCCAAGCTGTTTGAAGCCGCCACCCGCCTCGCCGCCGTGCTGACCCATCAGCCCGAGCCCGTCGAACAGGCCATGACCGACTACGGCAAGTACCTGGGCACCGCCTTCCAGATCATCGACGACGTCATGGATTACTGTTCCCAGAGCGATGAGATGGGCAAGAATGTCGGCGACGACCTGGCCGAAGGCAAACCCACCCTGCCGCTGCTGCGTGCCATGGCCGTGGGCACGCCGGAAGAGCGTCAGCTCATCCGCGACGCCATCGAGCACCGCAACGGCATGGAGCATCTCGACCGCATCCTGGCCATCCTGGATAGCACCGGTGCCCTGGAGTATTCCCGCGAGCGGGCCCGGGAAGAGGCCGACAAGGCCATTGCCGCCCTCGCCATCCTGCCGGACTCCCAGCACAGGCAGGCGCTGGAGACCCTGGCCCAGATGGCGGTACAGCGCAGCGCCTGAGCCAATGTGTCAGCATTCAAGAAAAAAGAGGCCATAGGCCTCTTTTTTATGGTCTGCGCTTTGCTTTCAGGCGTCAGCACTCTCTTGACTGCTCAATGGGACAGCGCCCAGAGGATGACGGCCCCCGCCACCACCAGACAACCGCCGATGCGACGCAGCTGCTCCGGCGGCTGATCGCTCATCAGTCTCAGCATCTGTTGCCAGGCCCTCGGCGCCAGCAAGGGACCCAGCCCCTCGAACAGCAGCAACAGCCCCACTCCCATCAAGATGGCTGTCAGCATGACTCCTCCTGCCCTCTGGGCCCTTGTCTCATCAAGCAAAAGGGCCTGAATCATCAGGCCCTTTGGGTTATGGCGCTATGCCTGCTTACTGCTTGTCACCGTGAGGCGACTTGAGGTAGCGGAAGAACTCGCTGTCAGGCTTCAAGACCATGAGGTCGTTGCCGCCGGCGAAGCTCTTGCGATAGGCCTCCATGCTACGCACGAAGCTGAAGAACTCGGGGTCCTTCTTGTAGCTGTCGGCATAGATCTTGGCGGCTTCGGCATCCCCTTCACCACGCAGCTGACGCGCATTACTCTCGGCGTCGGCGATCATGACGGTGACCTTGCGGTCGATGTCGGCACGCAGGATCTCGGCCTGCTCGCGGCCCTGGGAGCGGTGCTCACGGGCTACTGCAGTCCGCTCGGCACGCATCCGCTGATAGATGGAGCTGGAGACTTCCACCGGCAGGTTGATCTGCTTGATGCGCACATCCACCACCTTGATGCCGAGCTCGGAGGAGCGAGCCATCTTCATCAGGGCATCTTCCATCACGGTACTGCGCTCACCGGAGACTATGTCCTTGATGGTACGGTTACCGATCTCGGAACGCAGACCGTTGTTGATCTTGCGCTTGAGCAGGTCTTCGGCCTGGATCTTGTTGCCACCGCCGGTCGCCAGATAGTACTTGGAGAAGTCCTCGATCTTCCACTTCACGTAGGAGTCGATGATGAGGTCTTTCTTCTCTGAGGTGACGAAGCGATCCGCCTGGCCTTCCAGGGTCTGGATGCGGGCATCCATCTTGCGCACCTGATCGATGAGCGGCACCTTGAAGTGCAGGCCCGGCTCATAGAGACGCGGCTCGCCGGAGTCAACCCGCTTCACCTTGCCAAACTGCACGACTATGCCCTTCTGACCTTCATCGACGATGAAGACGGAAGAGAAGCAGACCATGGCGGCCACAGCGATGACACCAATAGCTATTTTCTTCATCTATTAGTTTCTCCCTGTGCTGAAACGGTCACCGCCACGCAGCGGGGTCGGAGTGGAATTGGCCCCTTCGTTGGACGGCTGGGCCGGCTCCACCGCAGGTGTGCCTGCCGGACGCGCCGGTTGCACGGCATTCGCCTTGCCGGAGAGCTTGTCGAGCGGCAGGTAGATCATGCTGTTGTTGCCAGCAGGCATGTCGACCAGCACCTTGTTGGCTTGCTGATAGAGCTCTTCCATGGTTTCCAGGTAGATACGCTCACGAGTCAACTCGGGGGCGGACTGGTACTGGGGCAGCAGCTCGTTGAAGCGCGCGACTTCACCCTTGGCCTTCAGCACGATCTGGGACTTGTAGCCTTCGGCTTCCTGTTCCAGACGCTTGACCTGACCACGGGCCTTGGGCTCGACTTCACGGGCATAGGCTTCCGCTTCACGAATGAAGCGCTGCTCATCTTCCTGGGCGGAGATGGCGTCATCGAAGGCGTCTTTCACCTCTTCCGGCGGACGCGCCGGCAGGAAGTTGACGTCGACGATCTGCAGACCCATCTGGTAGGGCTCTATGATGCCATCGATCACCTGCCAGGTCTCCTGACGGACTTTTTCCCGACCCGTGGTCAGGACATCATCCATCTTGGTGTGACCCACCACATAGCGCAGGGCGCTGTCGGTGGCCTGGCTCAGACTCTCGTCGGCATTGGTGACGCTGAACAGATACTGCTCGGGATCGACCACGCGGTACTGCACGTCCATCTCGACCCGGACCACGTTCTCGTCCTGGGTCAGCATGAAGCCGGAGGCAGGCAGGGAGCGCACCGATTCCACATCCACCGGGATCACCCGATCGATGAAGGTCGGCTTCCAGCGCAGACCCGGATCCACGTTATGGGAGTACTCCCCAAAACGCAGCACCACGCCCCGCTCGGCTTCGCGAATGGTGTAGAAGCCGCTGACGACCCACACCACCACGGCCACCACCAAGGCGATGGAGAGGCCAAACTTGCCCACATCACCACCCGATTTGCCACCACCGAACAGGCCACCGAAACGACGGCTCACCTTGCGCAGCATCTCATCCAGATCAGGGGGTCCCTGATTCTTGCCGTTGTTCCCCCAAGGGTCACGGTCTTTGCCGTTGTTACCAGGCTCATTCCAAGCCATCAGCGTCTCCATTAATACATGCGGATGGATATCATCTCTATCGGACCATCAACCCTTGACGAAGTCTGTCTTCATCGCCGGATCAGTGTCTGATAAAGCGTTGTAAACTCTCACCTTCTTGTTTCATGAGGCGGTTCCAGTCGGCAAGCTGCAAGCGTACCTCCAGGACAAAATCCCCCTCCTCGCTGAAACCTTCCTGCTCGATGCCTTTCAGCCGATAGAGCGCACTGCGCAATCTCGCGGCCGAGGGCGGCAACTGCAGGGTGTGATGGACCATGGATCCGGCCAGCAGTTCGGTCAGGGCCTGGAACAGGTATTCACTGCCTTCACCTGTCTGGGCCGACAGCCAGACCCGCTGCGGGCGCCCTTCGTCATCCCGCTCCAGACCGGCCGGACGATCCGCCAGCTTGTCAATCTTGTTGCAGATCATCAGCTGGGGGCGGTCGTCCGCCTCGATCTCGGCCAAAACGGTCTGCACCGAATCGACATTCTCCTGCATCTGCTCATCGGCACAGTCCACGACATGCAGCAGCAGGTCCGCTTCGCGGGTCTCCTGCAGCGTCGCCTTGAAGGCCGCGACCAGATCATGGGGCAAGTGCCGAATAAATCCAACTGTATCCGCCAGGATCACATCACCCACATCCTGGATCACCAATTTACGCAGGGTGGGATCCAGGGTTGCGAACAATTGGTCGGCAGCATACACGCTGGCATCTGTAAGTTGGTTGAACAAAGTGGACTTTCCGGCGTTGGTGTAGCCCACCAGCGACACGGTCGGCACCTCGTTGCGGTTACGGGCGCGACGGCCCTGCTCCCGCTGCTTCGCCACCTTGTCGAGCCGGCGCAAAATCGCCTTGATGCGCTCTCGCAGCAGGCGTCGGTCGGTTTCAAGCTGGGTTTCACCCGGGCCGCGCAGACCTATGCCGCCCTTCTGACGTTCAAGGTGGGTCCAGCCTCGCACCAGGCGAGTAGAAAGATGGCGCAATTGGGCCAGTTCGACCTGCAACTTGCCTTCGTGGGTACGGGCGCGCTGGGCGAAGATATCGAGGATGAGGCCTGTCCTGTCCACCACACGGCACTGGAACAGACGCTCCAGATTGCGTTCCTGGGCAGGAGTCAGGGCATGGTTGAAGATGACCACATCCGCACCCAGCATCTGGACCTGGGACGCGATCTCTTCCGCCTTGCCGCTGCCGACAAAATATTTGGCACTGGGCGCGCTGCGACTGGTGGTGATCACCCCCAGCGCATTGACCCCGGCCGAGCTCACCAGCATCTTGAGCTCGTCCAGATCCTCCCGCTCACCCTCATCGCTGAAGTTGACATGTACCAGAACGGCCTGTTCACCAGCTTCGTAACGGTCAAACAAGCGCTTGCTCCTTGACAGGTATCATGATGATTCTGAGTTGGCGAGTGGGCTCGCCGCGGGATATCACGCCTCGGCTTCACCCTGCTCTTCACCGGCGGCGCCCGGGGCGTGCTGGTGATGGTTGACGGCACGGGCTGGCACCACGGTGGAAATGGCGTGCTTGTAGACCATCTGGCTCACGGTGTTCTTCAGCAAAATGACAAACTGGTCAAACGATTCGATCTGACCCTGCAGTTTGATGCCGTTCACCAAATAGATAGAAACAGGAATCCGCTCACGGCGCAGCGCATTCAAAAACGGGTCTTGGAGAGATTGCCCCTTAGCCATCTTTCTTTTCCTTATAGTTTGTTGTTTTTAAACACCGGATATCAATATAACAACCTGATTATACAGGGAGTGTCAAGCCGCACCAGCTCGGGCGACCACCCTGGCCATATTGCCAGACTCACCAGATTCCAACCAGGTCAGGTCGGGCCAGCCACGCAACCAGGTCATCTGGCGCTTGGCCAGCTGACGGGTGGCCACGATGCCACGATAACGCATCTCATCATATCCCACTTCCCCTGCCAGGTAGTCCCACATTTGGCGGTAGCCAACGCAACGAATAGCTGGCAGATCCGGGTGAAGATCACCCCTCTCATAGAGCGCCCTGACCTCCTGTTCGAACTCCCCCTGCAGCATCTTGTCGAAACGCAGCTCGATACGCTGATGCAGCACGGCGCGATCGGAGGGGGCGATGGCAAACTGGTGCACCCGGTAGGGCAAGCCTTCCCCCTGCACCTGGGTCAGCTCGGTGAGGGTCTTGCCGCTGATGCGATAAACCTCGAGCGCCCGGCTGAGCCGCTGAGGGTCGTTGGGGTGGATGCGGGCACCGGCCACAGGATCGATGCGCACCAGCTCATCGTGCAGGGCTTGCCAGCCGAGACGAGCGGCCTCTGCCTCAATCTCGGCGCGAATGGCCGGATCGGCGGAGGGCAGCGGAGAGAGCCCCTCCAGCAGCGCCTTGAAGTAGAGCATGGTGCCCCCCACCAGCAGCGGGATGCGACCGCGGTCGGCGATCTCTTTCATCTCGCGCAGGGCATCGCGGCAAAAATCCGCCGCCGAATAGCTCATGGCCGGATCCAGGATGTCGATCAGGCGATGAGGGGCCTGGGCCAGCTCGGCGGCAGTCGGCTTGGCGGTGCCAATGTCCATGCCGCGATAGATGAGCGCGGAGTCCACGCTGATGATGTCGCAGGGCAGGGCCTGACACAGAGCGATGGCGAGATCCGTCTTGCCGGAGGCCGTCGGCCCCATCAGAAAAATTGCAGTCGGCAAGTCAGCCACTTTCATGTTCCTCTGGCACGGTCGCCCCGTCGGGAGGCGCCCCATGCAAATAGTGTTCAATTAGTTGAAGAGGTCAGCCCCGGCGACTCAATCGCCCCGTGCAAACCCCTCCAGCACGGCCGCCAACGACAGAGGGCGGACCATGCGAATGTCTGCCAGTTGGTCACTGAAATCGGTCACAAGTTCCGTCAGCAGCCGGCTGGCCGTTGAAAAATCATATATTTTCTCGGTGCTTATCCCCTGCTCCACCAGCCACTGGCATAGTACTTCAGCCTGCTGGTCGGCATCACTGTCAGATCCGCTCTCGATCAATTGCAGCAATTCGGGTAAGAGACGCACCAGATCGGTCTGGCGCAGCAAGGCGGGCACCCGAGTCAGGATCATGGTGTCGCGCCCCCCGCTTTTCAACTCCAGCCCCATGCGTTTGAGCAAACGTTCCTGCTCCTCCGCCAGCGCAATCAGGTTCTTTGGCAGCTTGAAGGAGACCGGCAGCAGCAGGGGTTGCGCCGCCAGCCCCTGGCCCCAGGTCTCCAGCAGCCAGTGGCGCAGCAGCACCCGCTCGGCCCGCACCAGGGAGAGCAGCGCCAGTTGTCCCTCCCGCTCGATCAGCAGATAGGCCTGCTCCACCAGGGTCAGGGCGCGAGTCCCCTGGGGCGACGGACCGGCCGGGGTGGCGGGAACAGCCTGAGACGCCTCCCCCACCACCGGCAGTGTGGTGAGCAGGGCGCCCATGCCGCGCATCGCCTCCCGGCTGGGGGGCTCGGGGGGCTGGTAGTTACCCGCGCGGCCTGCACCTTCGCGCACGGCGCCGCCATCCCGCGTCTGGGCGGGGGCTCTATAGCTGTGCTCGGCACCATACCACTCGGGGCGCGGCGCCTGGCCTGGATACTCTATCTGCGGGCTGGTCGGCAGCTCGACCAGGCTCTCGGCCAGCGGCTCGTCCTGCTCGCTGGCCCCCGCCCCTTCCCGGCGCAGGGCGGTAAAGAGCGCCTGGAAGATAAAGTCGTGAATGAGCCGCGCCTGATGGAAACGCACCTCGTGCTTGGCGGGATGGACGTTCACATCCACCTGACGGGGATCCAGCTCTATGTAAAGCACATAGGCGGCGAAGCTGCCGGCGGGCAGCAGCTCGTCATAGGCCTGGCGGATGGCGTGGTTGATGAGCTTGTCGCGCATCATGCGGCCGTTCACATAGGTGTATTGCAGATCGTTTTGCGGTCTGGCCCCCGCGGGCAGTGCCAGCCAGCCCCACAGGCGCACGTCGCTGTGCTCGCTCTCCACCGCCAGCGCGTGGTGCATGAAGGGGGTGCCACAGACGGCGGCGAGGCGGCGCTCCTGCTCAGGCACCGTATTGGCGGCCTTGTACTGGCGCACCACCTTGCCGTTGTGGTGCAGGATCAGGGTGATGTCGAAGCGGGAGAGCGCGATGCGGCGTACCAGCTCGTCGATGTGGGCAAACTCTGTCTTCTCGCTGCGCATGAACTTGCGCCGCGCCGGGGTGTTGAAGAAGAGATCCACCACCTCCACTGTGGTGCCCACCGGATGGGCCGCCGGCTTGACGGTGACGCTCATCTCGCGCCCTTCGGCCTGCGCCTGCCAGGCTTCGGACTGCTCCGCGGTGCGGGAGGTGAAGGTAAGACGGGAGACAGAGCTGATGGAGGCGAGCGCCTCGCCGCGAAAACCGAGGCTGTTGATCCCTTCCAGGTCATCCAGGGTCGCCACCTTCGAGGTCGCGTGCCGTGACAGCGCCAGCACCAGCTCGTCCCTGGCGACACCGCTGCCGTTGTCACGGATGCGGATGAGCTTGGAGCCCCCCTTGTCGATGTCGATCTCGACCCGGTCGGCCCCCGCATCCAGGCTGTTTTCCACCAGCTCCTTCACCACCGAGGAGGGCCGCTCCACCACCTCGCCGGCAGCAATCTGGTTGGCCAGGATAGGAGGCAATATACGGATCGGCATGGCTGACTCCTGCTTTTTAACCTTGGGGATCTAGGTTGGTGCTGAGCGAAGCCCAACATGGAAAAGATGAACACATCAACCTCACCCAGCCCTCCTCTTCGCAAGGGGAGGGAGCACAAGACTCCCCCCCTTTGAAGGGGAGGCTGGGAGGGGGTTAACCCAATGACAACCGTGTTTTCGATGGGCTATCAACCCGGACAATCACTAAAACAGCCCATTTATTTCGGGATATAGAGCACCTGCCCTATCTGGATATCCCGTGACTTGAGCTTGTTGATCTCCACCAGCCGCGCCTGGCTCACGCCGTGCTTCTCGGCGAGGCGGGAGAGGCTCTGACCGCGGGTGACCACGTGGCGGATCATCTGGGACTTGTCGTCGCTCTGCACGCTTGCGACCGGCACGCTCGGCTCCTTGGCCGCCACCTTGTAGGGTTTGATCACCCCGGCACCGGAGGCGCTGCCGACGCTGCTGACCGGGGCGCCGCCATCACTGCTGCGGCTCGGCACTGTCGCTGGCATCCGGTTGGTCACCTGCTGCCGGGGCGCGGGGGCAACTGCCGCCTTTTTCGCCACAGGCTGGCTGGCGCTGGCCACTCGCTGCCCCTTGCCCGTCATCATGGGGCCCTTGGTCGGGTGGCTGCGATAGTAGCTGCGGATCCCCTCGAAGATGGCGCGGGCCAGCTGATCCTGGTAGCTGGCAGTGGCCAGCAGCTTCTCTTCCGCATGGTTGGAGATGAAGCCGGTTTCCACCAGCACGGAGGGAATGTCCGGCGCCTTGAGCACCGCCAGGCTGGCGTGCTCCGGTGCCTTCTTGTGCAGCCGGGCAACCCGTCCCATGGAGCGCAGTATCTGGCGACTCACCTCATAGCCCTCGGCCCTGGACTTGTCCATGGAGAGATCGAGGAAGGTCTGCGCCAGATAGGGATTGGGGTCGGATTCGGCCAATACCTTGCCCACACCGCCCAGCAGTTCCCCCTGCTTCTCCTGCTTCTCCAGCCAGCTACCCATCTCGCGGTTGGCGCGATTGGTCGACAGCACCCAGACCGAGGCGCCGCGCGGCGTGGAGTTGTGGAAGCTGTCCGCATGCACGGACACCAGCAGATCCGCCTTGGCCTTGCGGGCGATTTCGGAGCGCTTGTTGAGGTCGACGAAGTAGTCACCACGACGGGTCATCACGGCACGCATGCCCGGCTCGCGGTCGATCAGCGCCGCCAGCTTCTGGGACACCGACAGGGTCACCCTTTTCTCGTAGGTGCGGCGCGGGCCTATGGAGCCGGGATCTTCACCGCCGTGACCAGGGTCGATGGCGATGACGATGGCCTTGCCCTGACCGCCGACGGGAGCGGGCTGCGCCGTGGCGCCACCCTTCTCTTCATAGGGCAGATCGATCACCAGGCGATGGCCATAGGGGCCGGCCGGTGCCAGCGGGAACACCACCGGCTTGATGGCTGAGCTGAGATCCAGCACCAGACGCATACTGCCCTTCTCAAGGGGCGTGCTCTCGCGGATCTTGCGCACCAGCTCGCTCTTGTTCTCGATGCGAGCCAGGTTGGCGGCGTTGCTCGCCCCCTTGAGATCGATCACCAGGCGACTCGGGCCGCTCAGGGTGAAGTAGTTGAAATTGGGGGCGCTGCTCATGTCGAGCACCACCCGGGTGTTATCCGGCGATGGCCAGACCCGCACACTCTTGAGCTGATTCGCCCAGGAGGGTAAGGCCATCAGGGAGAGGGCAATAACAAGGATCAAGCGCACTGAGATGACAACCGTTCCAGAATGGCTTCGCCAATAGCAGTGCGGGCCGCAATCAGGGCCTCGCGCTGCTCGTTCACATACGTCAGGGTAATCTCGAGATCGGGGGATGGCAGCCAGCCCTCCCCTTTCTCCGGCCACTCCACCAGACAGAGGGTGTCGGCGCCGAAATAGTCCCGAATGCCCATGAATTCCAGCTCTTCCGGATCCGCCAGTCGATAGAGATCGAAGTGATAGACCTGCCAGTCGGCCAGTTCATAGGGCTCCACCAGTGTATAGGTAGGACTCTTGACCTTGCCTTGATGGCCAAGCCCTTGCACCCAGCCGCGGGTCAGGGTGGTCTTGCCGGCCCCGAGGGCGCCGTGCAGAAATACGGTAGTGGCCTGCTGGCACGCCTGCGCCAGACGGCCACCCAGTGCCACAGTTGC
Organism: Aeromonas sp. R4-3; assembly: GCF_040908275.1. Lineage (NCBI taxonomy): Bacteria > Pseudomonadati > Pseudomonadota > Gammaproteobacteria > Aeromonadales > Aeromonadaceae > Aeromonas > Aeromonas sp. R4-3. The sequence continues at coordinate 8,020 of NZ_JBFODK010000032.1, read as the reverse complement.
TGCCTCGTCCGGCAGTGTCATCATCAAGGTTTTTGCCATGTTCTTCTTGTTACTTGTTACGGTGTCGGATTGACCAGACGGCGGATCCAGGGCAGCAGATCCGATGCCAACATGCCCCGCTCACCCTCGGCGGCGGCCAGATCGGCGGCCTCTGCGTGGATCACGGCCCCCAGTCGCGCGGCCATGCCGGCAGACCAGCCCTGGGCCAGGAGGGCGGCGATTATACCAGATAACAGATCCCCCATGCCGCCACTGGCCATGCCGGGATTGCCTTCATCGCAGAGGCTGATGCACTGGCCATCGCAGATGAGCGAGCCCGCCCCCTTGAGCAGCACCACGCCGCCGTATCGCTGCTGCAGCCGGGAAACGGCGGCGAAACGATCCGCCTCGATCTCGGCGACGGCGCACCCCAGCAGGCGGGCCGCCTCCCCCGGGTGGGGCGTGAGCACCCAATTATCCTGATGACGGGGTGCCTGCGCCAGCCAATTCAATCCATCGGCGTCCAATACCAGGGGCAGACTGGCGCTGAGGTAGTGTTCGAACTGGGCCCTTCCCCACTCATCCTGACCGAGCCCGGGCCCCAGAACTCGCACCGTGGCCCACCCCTCGTCACTCCCGGCCGGGCATCCCATCAGCTCGGGCTGCACCAGGCTGGCGGGGGGAGAGTCCGGGTGCTGGCACAGTCGCACCAGACCCGCCCCCGCCCGCAGGCAGGCCTGCCCCGCCAGCAGTATGGCCCCCTGCATCCCCAGGTTGCCCCCCACCAGCAGCACCTTGCCGTGCTTGCCCTTGTGGGCCGAGCGGGAACGGGAAGTCAGCAGGTTCTTTATACGGGGATAATCCAGGCGCTCGGCGGCGGGCACCTGGTCGGCCTCAGGCACCACCCCGAGGGGATCCCAGTCGAGCTGGCCGACGCCGTCCACCCCGTCGGCGGTGAGCATGCCCTGCTTGATGCCGATGAAGCTGAGGGTGCGGGTGGCGTGCACCAGGGCCCCCATGGCGCGGCCGGTGTCGGCATTGAGCCCGGAGGGGAGATCCACCGCCAGAACCGGGGCATTCAAGTCATTGATTGTTGCGACGATCTTTGTCATTGGCGAGGAGAGGGGGAGCTGGACACCGGTGCCGAGCAGTGCATCTATCACCAGATCCGGTGGAGGGAGCGGCGCCCCCTCGAGCACATCGGCCATCATCACCTCTCCTCCCGCCGCCAGCCACTCGTCGGCGGCCCGCCTGGCGTCCCCTCTGAGCAGCCCAGGCGCCCGGGCGGCTATCACCAGGGGCTCTAGACCGAGTCGGCGGGCGAGGCGGGCCAGCACATAGCCATCCCCCCCGTTGTTGCCCGGGCCGACGAAGATCCACCAGTGGTGACTCTGGGGCCAGTGATGGCGGGCATAGCTGCACAGGGCGGCGCCGGCCCGCTCCATCAGGGCGTAGAGGGCTTGCCCCTCACGCTCGGCCCAGCACTGCTCCATCTTGCGGATCTGTTCGGCCCGCCACAGGGGCTGTGCTAGACTGATGCCTTGTTTTTTGCCGATAGCGTCCTCGATAACCTGTACCATGACGGCTCCCCACCTTCATCATCCACTGGCCCGACTCCTGGCCTGGCATATGGCGTGCCATGACGGCGCACGGCCCTCGTCACCCTCAGTGCCGCGGGCGCCATGCCGCTGCCAGCAGGCAGGTGAGACACAATGACGGCCGCCGAACTCGCGCAACTGGCCCACGATATCAAGCTCTGGGCACGGGAGCTAGGATTTGACCAGGTCGGCATCACGGACACGGATCTCGCCCTCGAGGAGCCCAGATTGCAGGCCTGGCTGGATGCCGGCCATCACGGCACCATGGACTACATGGCGCGCCACGGCATGATGCGGGCCCGGCCCCAGGAGCTGCTGCCGGGCACCCTGCGGGTGCTGTCGGTGCGGATGAACTATCTCCCCTTCGAGGCGGGCTTTGCCGCCACGCTGAAGGACCCCACCCTGGGCTACATCAGCCGCTATGCCCTGGGGCGCGACTACCACAAGGTGCTGCGCAACCGGCTCAAGCAGCTGGGGGAGCGTATCGAGCAGCGCTGCCAGGCGCTGTTGCCATCCACGCAGGAAACCCCGGGGGAGTGGCGCCCCTTCGTCGATTCGGCCCCCATACTGGAGCGCCCCCTGGCGGCCAAGGCTGGGCTCGGCTGGGTGGGCAAGCACTCGCTGCTGCTCAATGAGTCGGCCGGCTCCTTCTTCTTTCTCGGGGAGCTGCTGGTCAGCCTGCCGCTGCCCGTCGATGCCCCGGTGGAAAAAGAGCAGTGCGGCAAGTGCGTGGCCTGCATCAACATCTGCCCCACCGGCGCCATCATAGCCCCCTATGTAGTGGATGGGCGGCGCTGCATCTCCTATCTCACCATAGAGAACGACGGCCCCATCCCGGAAGAGTTCAGGCCGCTGATGGGCAACCGCATCTATGGCTGTGACGACTGCCAGCTCATCTGCCCCTGGAATCGCTATGCGGATGCGAGCCCAGAGCCCGACTTCAGCCCCCGCCCCAATCTGCACCGCCCACCCCTGCTCGACCTGTGGCAGTGGTCGGAGGCGGCATTTTTGAAGCACACCGAAGGCAGCCCCATTCGCCGCATCGGCTATCAACGCTGGCGCCGCAACCTGGCGGTGGCGCTGGGCAACGGCCCGGCCAGCAGCGATGCCATGGCGGCCCTGCTGCAGGCGCTTCCAGGCGCCGAGCCCATGGTGGCCGAGCACATCGAGTGGGCGCTGGCGACCCTGGCAGCGCGCCAGGAGAAAGAGAACAAGAAGACCCGTTTGCTGATCCGCTGCATCGAAAAAGGCCTGCCGGATCACGCATAAGTGATCTGGCCCTTGCCGGATGACAGCACTTTTTTCATGCTCTGCCGACCATTGACCATAGGCACAATAAAAGGAAGATTCGGATGCAGATGTTGGGAGTAGATATTGGCGGCTCCGGGATCAAGGGCTGCCTGGTGGACACCGAGACTGGCGAACTGATTGGCGAGCGCCACCGCATTGCCACGCCGCAACCGGCCACCCCGGCCGCCGTGGCGCACACCCTCAAGGCGCTGGTCGAGCATTTCCAGTGGAAGGGGCCCATAGGGTGCGGCTTCCCCGCCACCATCCACAACGGCATCGCCAAGAATGCCTCCAACATCGACAAGAGCTGGATCGAGACAGACGCCGCCCACCTGTTCGCCGACGTGACCGGCCTGCCCTGCCACGTGCTCAACGACGCCGATGCGGCCGGGCTGGCCGAGATGCGCTTCGGCACGGGCCGGGATCGCAAGGGGGTCATCATCCTCATCACCGTCGGCACCGGCATAGGCACTGCGGTGTTCGTCAACGGCCAGCTGCTGCCAAACACCGAGCTGGGCCATCTCATCTTGGAAGGCATGGTCGCCGAGCACTACTGCTCGGATGCGGTGCGCAAGCGCGAGGATCTCTCCTGGAACCGCTGGGGCAAGCGCTTCAACAAGTACCTGGCCCGCCTCGAGTTCCTCTTCTCCCCCGATCTCTTCATCCTGGGAGGCGGCAGCGCCGCCAAGCTCGACAAGTTCATCGACCGGATAGAGACCCGGGCCCCCCTGGTGGCGGCGGCCAACCTCAACCAGGCCGGCATCATAGGGGCCGCCCTCTACGGCGCGGCCCGGCAAGAGGGCTGAGTCTACCCCAGCAAAGGAGCAAGAGGCCCTGAGCGGGCCTCTGCCATGGCGCCCTAGAGGTCGTCGAGCCGATGGGCCCCGTGCACCAGCCGGGTCAACCGGGATTGCGCCATGGACGCCAGGGAGGCTAGCAGCGCGGCCGTATCCGGCGTGGGGCACTCCCGGGCCAGGCGCCCCAGCTCCCCAACGAGTGTCTCCTCCTGCCGCGACACCAGGGTCACTATCTCGTCGGGCTGGGCAGCGGCGGGCAGTGCCAGACGCTGGCAATCGGCCAGCAGATCCACGCCAAATCCCTGATCCAGCCAGGTCTCCTTGACCCCGCTCCCCATCTGCTCCCGATAGTCGTGCAGGTGGGCCGCCGCCGCGTCCTCCCGCCCTTGCAGATAGGCCAGCAACATCCGGCTGCGCTCCCCATCCACCTGGGGGATCAGGCGCCCGTAACTGCGCCCCTGCTGCTGATGCAGTTGCTCGAGGTAAAGCATCAGGTCCTTGATCTGTTGAAATCGCATCTTGGCTTCCTCCTGCCGTCCACCTCCTGCC
>NZ_JBFODK010000032.1:0-3755 GCF_040908275.1 Aeromonas sp. R4-3 | reverse complement strand
GTCGTTTTTTGTTCTACATCAAAGGGATGGGAAAGAAAAAGGAGAAAACGAGGAGAAAGGGGCGAAGAGATTCCTCCCCGTCATGCTGGCAACTGGCCGCCAGCGCCCAGGGAGAGGTCGTGACAAAACGGGGGAATCATCGAGTTAAGGATGATTATCCAGGTTATATTCGGAAGGATGATTTCAAATCAGAATCTAATATTGAAGCTGCCGGTTTACCCCTCTTCCCTTAGTCAGGAAGCGGGAATCCTTATCCATTTTTTAGACGTCTAGACGTAGAAACATGCGTTGACACAGCCATCCGGACATCTTAGCATCATCCTCCATGATGGCAGAGCAACCCAGTGAAACCTCTGCCCAATTCACCCGCCTGTAGCGCCCTGTGCTTTAAGGCTGTTAGCACGGAAGAATCCATGATTAAGTTGATCGGTCTCAACAAAGTCTACGGTAAAGGCAGTGACGCCGTGCACGCCCTGCGTGACGTGAGCCTGCATGTGCCACAAGGCAAGATTTTCGGGGTGATCGGCGCCTCCGGTGCCGGCAAAAGCACCCTGATTCGTTGCGTCAACCTGCTGGAGCGCCCCACCCAGGGCCAGGTCATCGTCGATGGTCAGGATCTGGTGGCCCTGAGCGAGCGGGATCTGACCCAGGCTCGCCGCCAGATTGGCATGATCTTCCAGCACTTCAACCTGCTGGCCTCCCGCACCGTGTTTGCCAACATCGCCTTCCCGCTGGAGCTGGCGGGCTGGAGCAAGGCGCAGATCCAGGCGAGGGTCGAGGAACTGCTCGCCCTGGTCGGGCTGGAAGCCCGTGCCCACGCCTATCCGTCCGAGCTCTCCGGCGGCCAGAAGCAGCGCGTCGCCATCGCCCGCGCCCTGGCACCGGCCCCCAAGGTATTGCTGTGTGACGAGGCCACCTCGGCCCTCGACCCCCAGACCACCCGATCCATCCTGAGCCTGCTCAAGGAGATCAACGTCAAGCTGGGGCTCACCATACTGCTAATCACCCACGAGATGGACGTGGTGAAGGGGATCTGTGACGAAGTGGCCATCATCAGCGACGGTCGCCTGATCGAGCAGGGGGAAGTGGCCTGGTTCTTCAGCAACGCCAAGACCCAGCTGGCCCGTGACTTCATCCACTCTACCATCCACCTGGAGGTGCCCCAGGAGTACCAGGACAGGATGAGCCGCGAGCGGGTGGCCAACAGCTATCCCCTGGTGAAGCTCGGCTTCACCGGCGCCACCGTCGATTCGCCGCTCATCTCCGAGGTGAGCCGCCGTTTCAACATCGACATCAGCATACTGAGCGCAGACATCGAATACGCCGGTGGCGTCAAGTTCGGCTTCCTGCTGGCGGAACTGTTCGGGGATGAGGCCCAGTGCGAGGCCACCCAGCAGTTCTTCATCGACAACCACATTCAGCTGGAGGTAATGGGCTATGTCCGAAGCAATGACTAATCTGCTGCGCCCAATCCTCGGCGACTCAGCCATCATATCCAGCTGGAGGTAATGACTCATGTCCGAAGCCATGATTAATCTGCTCATCACAGCCCTCGGCGACACCCTGATCATGGTGTTTGCCTCCGCCCTGTTCGGCTGCCTGCTCGGCCTGCCGCTGGGCGTGGCACTGCACGTGACCAAGGCCGGCCAGATTTTGGCCAACCCGCTGCTGAACAAGATCCTCGGCATCGTAGTCAACGTCGGCCGCTCGGTGCCCTTCATCATACTGCTGGTGGCCATCATTCCGCTGACCCGGCTGATCGTCGGCACCAGCATAGGCACCATAGCCGCCATAGTGCCGCTGACCGTCGGTTGCATCCCCTTCATCGCCCGTCTGGTGGAAGGTGCCCTGATGGAGGTGCCGGACGGCCTGCTCGAAGCTGCCAAGGCCATGGGTGCCAAACCCTTGCAAATCATTGCCAAGGTGCTGCTGCCAGAGGCCCTGCCCGGGATCCTCAACAGCATCATCATCACCCTGGTCACGCTGGTGAACTACTCCGCCATGGCCGGTGCCATCGGGGGGGGCGGCCTGGGTGATGTGGGTATTCGCTACGGCTATCAGCGCTTTGACCCTACCGTCATGCTGGTCACCGTGGTCATTCTGGTGGTACTGGTTCAACTCATCCAGAGCGCGGGTGAGCGCCTGGTCAAACAATGTGATCATCGTTAATCGTCGATTTCTGACAGGAGGTTTTTATGAAATTGGGCATTAAATCCGCGGCAGCTGCGCTGCTGGCAACTCTGGTACTGGTCGGCTGCGGTCAGAAGGAAGAGAGCAAAACCCTGAAAGTCGGCGCCATCGCCGGCCCCGAGACCGAGCTGATCGAGACTGCGGCCAAGGTGGCCAAGGAGAAATACGACCTGACCGTCGAGGTCGTCACCTTCTCCGACTACGTCACTCCCAACGTGGCCCTGAACGACGGCAGCGTCGACGTCAACGCCTTCCAGCACAAGCCCTACCTGGATGCCCAGATCCGTGATCGCGGCTTCAAGCTGGTGCCGGTTGGCAACACCTTCGTCTACCCGATCGCCGGTTACTCCAAGAAGATCAAGGCCCTGTCCGAGCTGAAAGACGGTGCCCAGATCGCGGTGCCGAACGATCCGACCAACCTGGGTCGCTCCCTGATCCTGCTGGAGAAGCAGGGCCTGCTGAAGCTGAAGGAAGGCGCCGGTCTGGAAGCCACCGTGCTGGACATCGCCAGCAACCCGCGCGACTTCAAGATCGTCGAGCTGGAAGCCGCTCAGCTGCCCCGCTCTCTGGAAGATGTTGATCTCTCCATCATCAACAACACCTTCGCCGGTCAGATTGGCCTGACCCCGACCGAAAACGGCCTCTTCGTCGAAGACAAGGAGTCCCCCTACGTCAACCTGATCGTTGCCCGCGAAAACAACAAGGACGACGAGAAAGTCAAGGAATTCGTTCAGGCCTTCCAGACCGACGAGGTCTACAAGAAGGGAACCGAGCTGTTCAAGGGCGGCCTGGTGAAAGGTTGGTAATCACTCACTCTGTAAAAAAGGCCACGCCAAGCGTGGCCTTTTTTTTTGCCCCCGTTATCATAGTCAGAAGCACGGCAACACGAAAAAACAGAACAACAATGAAGAAATGGTATCTGGCCTACTGCAAGCCCAAGGAAGAGGCCCGCGCCCGCGCCCATCTGGCGGCGCAAGGCGTCGAATCCTATTACCCCATGGTGGAAGTGGAGAAACTGCGGCGTGGCAAACGGGTCCCGCAGCGTGAACCCATGTTCCCCAACTACCTGTTCATCTACGTGGATCTGGAAGTGGTCACCCCGGTTACCCTGAAGTCCACCCGCGGCATCAGCCGCATCATCCACTTCGGCAAGGAGTGGAGCCCCGTCAGCAGCCAGCTGATCTACCGGCTGATGAGCCGGGACGACAGCGACGAGGCGCGCGCCAGCTACGCCTGCCTGCCGACGCAAGGGGACAAGGTATTGATCGAATCAGGCCCCCTGGCCGGGTTCGAGGCCATCTATCTGGAGCCGGATGGGGAGAAGCGGGCCATCCTGCTGGTCAGCCTGCTGAATCAGGAAACCAGCAGCAGCTTCGACAATCAGGCCTTCCGGCGTCTGGACTGACCCTCCCCAGACGTCGCTGGCGAGCAGCGCCCATACCCCTGCTGGCCAGCCTGCTCAACCAGGAAACCAGCAGCAGCGTCGACAACCAGGCCTTCCGGCCTCTGGACTAACCATCCAGCGTCTGGACTGAAAAAAGCGGGGCAGGCCCATAGGCCTGCCC